>NZ_JARBAE010000009.1:0-198288 GCF_033795305.1 Streptomyces sp. AK02-01A | reverse complement strand
GGGCTACCTCACGCCCCACGAAACACGCCTGCGCTACCAGCAGGGACAGGCCCTCGCGGCATAACGGAAACGTGTCCATGATCACGGGGAAACTTCACGGTGCGGACGTAGTACGCCTCGGTGTCGGCGTACGACTTGTGCTGCGTAGCGGTTTTTTTGGACCAGGGGTCGTTGATCTGACCGCCGACCTCTTGGGCACCGTTGTAGGTGACCGTCTCCCTGGTGAAGCCCGCGTACGGGTCGGAATCGGTGATCTCTCCGGCCTTGACGCCGGTCACCTTCGCGCTGCGGCGCTTGTCCGGATCCGGTGTTTTACCGTCTGTGCCCAGCAGGCGGTCGCCGTCCATGCCCCGCAGGTAGACGCTGACAGTCTTGGACTGGGTGTGGCCGGTGTTACCAGTGAGGTGGGTGACCTTCTGGAAGCCGCGCCAGATCGACCAGGTGCGTTCCTTCTCCGGTGTCAGCGGGTCGTCGTTGTAGTGCCACGCGCCCCCGCCCGCGTACTGGTAGGTGTTCTGAACGGCTTCGGAACCGCCCTGCGGGTCGGTGGTGGAGACAGAGGTGACCGGGTACTTCTGGAACCAGTCCAACTGCGGATCCTTGGCCCCGTTGGGCGACCAGTAGACGGGGTAGCACCTGCGAGTGTTCTCATCGACTTTCGGCACCGTCTGGCCCGCGACGCACTCCGCGTCGGCATAGGTGACGATCGTCTGTGCACCTGTCTCCGAGGTGATGGTCTTCAGACGCGGTTTTTCCAGGGGCAGGATGTCGTCGCTACTGGTGTCGACGCGGTTGGGACGGAACTCGTGGCCGAAGGTAATCGGGTCCAGGGACAGCTCTGTGCCGCGCTTGCCGGTGTGCCGGATCTCATCCAGCCACAGAGACTGATCGGTGGAGTCTCCGGTGTCGCCCGGGTCGAGGTACTGCTGCTTGAGCGTCCACGCGTCGACGGGAGCGTAGTCGGGCTTGGCCGCAGCAGCATCCCAGGCGTATGTGGTGACACCGGTCATGCGCTTACGGCTGAAGAAAGTGGGCCCACTGTTGCCGGTGCACTTGTCACCGTTCTTACAGAGAGCGTCGAACGGTACGTCCGGCCAGTTGTCCCGGGTGTCCTCGGTCAGCGAGTCACAGCCGCTGCCAGAGGCCAGGCACCGCTCGGCGTAGGAGAAGACGACCTTGTCCGACGCGGCCGGGCTGCCCGCGAACAAGGCACCGGCGCGCTGGCCGTAGCGGATCTCCTTGAGTTGACCGCCGCGCGTGTAGAGGGTGCCGGTGTTGTCGTCGCCGAGTTTGTCGTAGTTATTGGTCTCCGCGTCGTACCAGTAGGACATGGCGTTGTCGTGGGTGTCGACGACGTAGTCGAGGTTCCACCGCCACGCCTGCTTCTTGTCCCGTCCGGAGAAACTCGTGCCGTCCCCGTAGCCCGGTTCGCCCTCGTCGTCGCCGAAGACCGGCACCGTCCAGGTTGACTGGGTGCGGTCGTCCGCGCCGGCGCCCTCCAGCTTGTTGAGGCCGAAGACGTACTTGGTGCCGTTGCCGGTGATGACCGTCCAGTACTCACCGTCGTCGTCGCCGTTGTCGGCGCCGGTGGAGTGGGTGACGGTGGAGGCGTCATCGTTCTTCAGCCGCCACTGACCGGTCGTGTCGTCCTTGACCAGTTCACTGGCCCTGCCGTTCAGGACCAGTGAGGCGTTGTCGTACTTCCAGCACAAGTCGAACTTGTCGTCCTGGCCGTCGTCCTCGCAGGAACCGTACTTACGCTCGATGTAGGACGAGGTGATGTCGAAGCCCTCGCCGATCGACGTCCCCTGGTTGTTCGTAGAAGCGGTGCGGCCGTCAACGCTGCCCGAGTCGTAGGAGATCGACAAGTCCGGAGTGGGCCCCGCCGCTGCGGGCGGGACCCGCAGCGGGTAGGACCAGGTGAAACTGCCGGACGAACCGCCGGCTTCCCAGGTGGAGGAGGCCGCGAGTGGAGTGGCCTTGAAGTCGCCCGAACCTGACTTGGTTCCGGCTGCAAGTGCCAGCACCATCGTCTGTCCGCCGGAGGCCTCGGACTTGGCCGAGGTCTTCGAAGAAGGGTTGGCTGCGAAAGAGAGTTGTGTTCGCAGCAGATTGTCGCGTCGCCTATTGGTGAATTCGAGAGGCTTCGGCGTACGGCACTTGGCCGTATCCGGGTCTTTCAGGGCACAGTCTGGCAGGCGCAGGACCTGCAGCCGGCCCGCCCAGTCACCGCCGTAGGCAGAGGCGAAAGCCGAGTAGTCGATGCCGAGCTGGGCCTCACCACCGTACTTCGGCCCTGTAACGGCAAGGACGACTCCCTTGACTCCCAGCGCCGCGGCGGTGTCCTGTCCCAGTACGTTGACCCGTACCGGCCCCGTCACAGCAGGTCGTCTGTCGTTCTTGGCCGGTCTGGGTGCGGTGAGGGTCACCGGCAGGGAGCCCGGCCTTGCCTTAGCCGCAGCTGCGCCGGAGGCGGGCAGGCTCATGGTGGCCGTGCCGCGCTCAGGCCAGATCACCGTCTTGGCCTGGTCGGTGCGTGCCCGGTCGGCTGCCGCCCGGTCCGCCGTCTCAGCCTTCGCCACCGCCGCAGCGGCCGTTTCGTTGACCTTCGCGGTGAACGGAGACACCTTCGCCGCCTGTGGTGCGGCCAGTTTTGGCCTGCCCAGCGGATGAACGTCAGCGGCGAAAGTCACCGGCGCCAGCAGCCCAGGCAACAGGGCGAAACCAGTGGCAGCAGCTATTCGCCCGCTCCAGCGCCCCAACCGGGCTCTGCTTACGTGTGGTGAACGACGTTTGATCCCGAACGGATTCATCGGTGTCTCCCTACGCCCGGCTTCCGCCCAGCGCGCTGCGGCTCGTGCCTGCGAGGCGCGAGCAGATTCGGTGAATTCGGAGAGCTGCAAGGGGTGCCGACCGGTCTGGGGTGCGGGCAACATCACCCGCACCCCAGATTGCAGTCAGCCGGTGTTCGGGTCGGCCAGAACCTGCGAGCGGACCTGTTCGGCGCTCATCGCGCCGGTCCAGATGCGCAGGTTGTCCAGGCTTCCTGGCAGGTAATGACCGACACTGCCTTCCGCAGCTCCACGGCCGACGGCGAGTTCACCATCGCCCTGTTGCACCGCGCTGAAGTCGGCCTGCGCTCCGGCAGGCTGTTCCGCCTGCCCTACGTAGAGATGGAGCTTGCCGTTGCGAGTCTCTGTGTTCGTGGGATCAGCCGGGTCGGTCCACTCCCAGCCCTCCTGAGCGTCGAACACGCCGGTCACCTGGACCCAGGTGTCCATCTCGGCAAGCTCGCCTCCGAGGACCACGGCGCTCTGGGTGACTTCGCCGTCGGATCCCGTTGCTGTGCGGGTGAGCTTCCACTGATAGATGTCGTCGGCGGGCTTGGTAACCCACAGCGCCCAGGACGACGCACCGCCCGCCCGCTGTCCGGCCACTTGGGCCAGGTAACCCGCCGGTTTCGCGGCCAGCTTCTGTGAACTCAACTGCACCAGGGCCGAAACCGTGAACGAACCGGTCTCGTCGATCACCGGACCGGCCGCCGCCGCATATCCCGTGGCGCCGTCCAGAACCAGTGCGCTGTCATCCTCGTTCAGGACAGCGCCGGTGGCGGACAGCGTCATCGCCGGCCTGGGATACGAGGTGGCTTCAGCGATTTCTGTGCCTGTCGCCGTGGTCGCATCCCACTGCGCCACCAGCTCATTGCCGGGAAGACTGTCCTCTTCCGAACGGGTCTCCTGCCGGATCTCCTCAGGCGTCAGCGCGCGCTGCCATACGGCAGTCTCGTCGATCCGGCCATGGAAGAACTGCCCTCCAGGGGACCGTCCGAAGATCAGTCCCCCCGTGGCTGTCCACGGCTCGTAGGCAGGTGTGACACCGGCGGCCCTGACCGGCTGGCCCTGGGGTCGGCCGTTGATGAAGAGTTGGATCGTGTCGTTGGTCTTGTCCGTGTCTCCGTGTGTGTCAAATACGCCCGCCAGATGCGTCCACGCGTTCAGCGGTGGACTGGCCTGCTCAGCCGCGGATCGGATCCATACCGGGCTCGACGTGTCGGTGGCCGCCCGGCTGAATCCCCACTTCTTGTCACCCGGCGAGTAGGACAGGCTCAGCGCCTGGCCGTTCGTAGCCGAGTACTCGGCCAGAACGACCCGCGAGTCGGACGCGTCAGTGAGATATGCCCACGTGGAGACAGTGAAGGAATCTCTCGTATTGACCGCTGGCCCTGAGGTGGCCGCGTAACCGGTCTGCTGAGACGCGTTGGCGGTGTCGTTGAGCCACAGCGACTGGTCGGCCTCACCACGACGGGCCATCGTCGACCAGCCTGCGCCCGCAGCAAAGAGGGTGGCGTTGTGCCGGGTGCCCGCGGTGGCACTGTCGGCAGCCGTCGTAACGCCGGAGTTCGCAACGCCGTCGTCGAAGTGCCAGCGCCCCACCGCGCCCTCGGCGGGAGCCACCTTGAATGTGAACTCAGCGGGCGGACCCCAGCGGTTACGTACGTCCTTGGCCTCCACCGAAAGGACCTGTGTCCCAGCCAGCGGCGGTACAACGTTCAACTCGGTGTAAGTGGAGCCCGTCACGACCTTGGTGTTGGCCGCCGTCGTGGTCAGAAGACGCCAGCGGTAGCCGGAGATGTCCTTGTCTGCCGCATTGGGCGTGAACGTGAACGACCCTGGAATCCCCGGACCGCCCTCTCCGTCGCACAGGTCGGCGACACACTGCTTGTACGGCATGCCAGCCGTGATCGTCGGGACCTTCGGAGCGGTGGAGTCGACCTTGAAATAGCACCACGGCGAGTACGAGGAATACAGATCGCCGCTCTTGCCGTTGTACGCCCAGTGCGACCGCGTACGGGACTTGTACCGGTAGACCCCGCCGTCACCGCGGTCATTGGTGCGGACCTTCTCCAGTGTGCCGTCCGGATCCCAGCCCGTCCCCTGTGGCCGGGCATCCGACCAGGCTGTCGCCCAGACACCGTCCGGATGCTTGTTCTCCACAAGGAACCCAGCCTGTAGCGATCCCTTCTCCTCCCCGCCAGCCGGCTGGACCTTTGTCTGCACCCTCGCCTGCACCATCGGATCGAGACGCGTGACAATCAGCGGATCCGACTCACTGGCCCTGCAGTAGGCCGTGGTGCCGTCGCCCGGGATCAGCCCGACGTCGGTGGGCACACCCGGCAAAGGTACGTAGGTGACCTGCAGCTCGGCGTTGTCGTCGAATCGCTTCCAGGCCCGCGGGTCGTCCTCGTCCTTCGCCCACAACATGAACGTCAGACGCGAAATCTTGCCATCCGCGAACGACCGCACAGTAGGAGTCAGATTTTCCTCCGGCTGCGCCGGATCATCATGGAACTCGACCCAGGAAGCCGGCTGCTCGGGACTGCAGTTCTTCCCCCTGCCCGCAGAGACGAGCCGGTCGCCCATGTGGTCGATGGTCGCGGGACCCGGCCACTTCGTGGCTTCCGAAATGTTGTTGGTGCGGACCAAATTGAGCCACTTCGCGTCACAGTTGAACGACCACGTCTCGTACGCACGGAAGGTGGCGTCGATGACGTATTTGCCGCTCAGCTTGGTCGGCGCGAACTCGAACAGCATCCGGTCGGTATAGCCGGGGCCGCAGTAATAACCGTCCGCGCTCCCGCAGAGCCCGACTCCCAGATCCCCGTCGAACTGCCAGAACCGGTCCCCGTCAGAAGAGATCTTCGTACGCTCCGAAGCCCCCAGACCGACCGGCGGGTCGATGAAGACCGGGTAGACCGTCTTGTCACCGCGCAACAGCCCCAGGTCGGGCCGCACGGTCACGGCGCCGTCGGTGACCCTGACCGGGAGCACCGCGGTGGTGTCCCCGTCGCCGGGCAGGGCCGGATCGCCCTGACCGCCCTGACCGCCCGCAATAGGCTGGTCTTCCGTCGCCGTGGCTCGGGCCGAACGCTGCCGGGAGGTCTCGTCCCCGGCGGAGTCCCACATCTGGCCTGCCGGGCCGTTGAAGACCGCGTTGCCGTCCTCGTCGACCGCTCGCAGACCACCGCCCGCCCCGGGGACCACTTCCAGACCCTTGGCCATGGCGGTGAAGGTGATCTGTTCCAGTTCCGGACTGGCCGCGGCCTGAGCGGTCTTGACCGCCAGCGTCTGGCGGTAACCCTCGGCGGTCGCCGTCAGTTTGAGGTCTACGCCCGGCAGGACGTCGGGGTAGGTGGCGGTCGCTCCGTCCAGAGTCGGTTCGGGCAACGAACCGGGCCAGTCCAGAGAGAAGAAACGATTCTTCTCACCCAGTCGAATCATGTCCTGATTCGATCCACCCCCGGAGAACGACAAATCCACCACAGCGGCCTTTGGTCCGACGCCGCCGTCCGCCCGCCGCTCCAGAGTCGGATCCACTCCGCCCCACGACCCATCAGCCCGCTTCACCCGCTGCGGAGTTGTGGACTGCGTAAGCGTGAAAGTCCCGTCCGGGTTGGCGAACGTCTGCGAATACTCCGTGCGTTGCCCGGCGTCCTCCACCGGCTCACCGGAAGCAGCCGCCCGCGCCGAAGCCGTCATGGCAGGTGCGCCGGTCGTAACAGCGCCGGCTGATGCCGGCAGCACCAAAACGGGAAGTCCGCCCAGGATTGCGGACGCGACCACGGCCGACATCACACGACGCACAGGTCTCAGGACCTTCCGGCTACACCGATGCCCCACTGCCCCGCCCAATATCCCCACCCCAGACTCACAGGATCTACACAGCCTCAGGCGACCTTAGATGATCAGCAATTCCCTCTGTCAAGAGTGACTCAAATCACGCGGGAACACTTATGGCGCAAAATACGGAAAGAGGCGGCAGAGAAAGAGCCGAAGGAAATTCCTCACCCAACCAGAGGCCCAATATTGGATGTATACAAGTTTAACTAAAAGGGAATTGCGAAATTCGCACTGCGGAATGAAGACCGCCAGGCGTCGCACGCCCTACCGGTCGGCCGGAAACGAGCCCCGGCCTCCCACCCGCCGTCATGGCCGCTCCTACGGCGCTATTTCCGTCGCGGCACGCCGGCCGCCTGTCCTTGTCCACCGGCCGGTCCGCCGTGTGGGCCGTATTGACGGGGCCGTCCGGTATGGGCCACATTGAGCCGGGCAGGGGGGAACGGAATGGCTCTTGGGGAGAGCTGCCCGGCGGAGCACTCGGCGTACTCGGCGTTGGAGACGCTGATGCGCCATCGCCTCGGCAGGGAATGTCTGTATGTGCCGTCGTGCCGGCTCGGGTTGTATGTGGCGCTGCGCCACTGGTGCCCGCCCGGCGGACGGGTTCTCATGTCGCCGGTCAACGACGACGTGATCTTCTTTGTGGTGCTCGCCGCGGGACTGCGTCCCGTGCAGGCTCCGTTGGACGCGCGGGACGGATCGATCGACATGGCGGCCGTTCCGGAGTCGGACTGGCGCGGTCTCTCGGCCGTCCTCACCACCAATCTGTACGGGAATCCCGATCCGGCGCCCGGACTGCGCGCCCGCTGCGACACGTTGGGGATCCCGCTCATCGAGGACGCCGCCCACGCCATAGGCAGCGAGGTCGGAGGCCGGCCGGTCGGCGCTTTCGGTGACGCGTCCGTCTTCAGCCTCTCCAAGCATGTGGGAGCCAAGACCGGTGGCTTCCTGACCGTCGCGGACCCGGCGCTGCGTACGGCGCTGGCGAGCGCCCGTGACGAGCTGCTCTCACCGTCCAGGCTCGGCGCCGAGATCCGCTACGCGTTACGGCCGTACGCCGAGGCCGGAGTGCGCGGGCTGCGGATGGTACGGGCCGCGCACGCGGCGCTGCGGCTGCTCGGCCAGGAAGAGCGTGAGGACATCCGGATGCCGCTGCGCCCCGGCGAGCTGCGGCGGGCGCTGGCCGGAGCCCCCGGGCTCACTGACTTCCACTCCTGGGTCCGGGTGGACATGCACGACTACCGGCTCCGGCCGGGCCGGACCCGGCTCAGACGGACGGAACGGCTGCTCGCCGGGATCGACGAACGGCTCGACGCCCACCGGAGAGGCACCGAACGGCTGTTGGCCACCGCGTGGGCGGCGCCCGCTGCCGAGGGCCCCGTACAGCCGCTGTTCCGGGTCCCGCTGCTGGTCGAGGACCGCGACACGGCCATCGCCGCGCTCGCCAGACACCGCGTCACCACCGGTTATCTCTACGATCCGCCGCTCGACGCGTACGCGGGCGACGCCTTCACCGATCCGTCGCCGGCGCCAGGACCGGCCGCGTGGTTCGCCCGCCACGCGCTGCCGGCCGATCCACGCCACGCGGACCAGGTGATCGCCGTCCTCACCGAACTGGGCGCCCGGCCCGCGCGGCGCGGAAGGGCCGAGGTCGGTGGCTGACACGGCCCGGATGAGGAAACCGGCCCCGGCCGGTCCCGCCCGGGCCGGAGAGCCGGCACGGCCGCCCGGCGGCGACTCGATGTTCCGCAACGCCTACGCGCTGATGCTCTCCACCGGTGTCTCCGCCGCACTCGGACTGGGCTTCTGGCTGGTCGCGGCGCGCTACTACACGGAGGAGGCGGTCGGACAGGGATCGGCCGCCATCGCCGCGATGCGGCTGCTGGCCTCGATCACCGCCACCACGATGATCGGCGCGGTGGTGCGCTATGTGCCCAGGGCCGGCCGGGCCACCGGAGCGCTGGTGTGGCGTGTGTACGCCATCAGTTCGCTGGTGGTCTGCGTCGCCTGCGTGGTGTTCCTGCTGACGCTGGATCTGTGGGGCCCGTCCTACGCGCCGCTCGACGGGCTGACGGCGGGTCTCGTCTTCACCGCGTCCTGTGTCGCCTGGGCGCTGCTCACTCTCCAGGACGGCGTGCTGACCGGCCTCAGGAAGGCGTTCTGGGTGCCGGTCGGCAATGCCGTGTTCTCCCTCGGCAAGCTGCTGATGCTCGCCGCGTTCGCCACCGCGCTGCCGGTCCTCGGCGTCTTTGTCTCCTGGGCCGCCGCCATCTCCCTGTCCGTACTGCCGCTCGGCTGGCTGATCTTCCGCAGGCTCATTCCGCGCCAGGCCGCGGCCGATCACGACCGGGAGCCGCCGAAGGTGCGGGACATCGGGCGGTTTCTCGCCGGTGACTCGGTCGGCGCGCTGTTCAGTCTGGCGATGATCAATCTGCTGCCGGTGATGGTCGCGGTCCGCTTCGACGCCGCGCACAACGCCTTCTTCTACACGGCGTACACCGTCGGCGGCACCATGGAGTTCATGGCCATCAATATGGCCTCCTCGCTCACCGCGCACGCCTCGCACAGCCCGGACCGGCTGGCCGAGGGCGTACGCGGGGCGCTGCGCCGGATGGCCGTTCTGCTGGTGCCCGTCGTGCTGGTGCTGGTGGTGTTCGCGCCGCGGGTCCTCGCGCCGTTCGGCGACGACTACACGCGCAACGGCACCACGGTGCTGCGGCTGCTGGCCGCCGCGGCCCTGCCCAGGGTCGTGGTCGAGCTGTACATCGGAGTGCTGCGGGTCCAGGGCCGTACGGGCGTGCTCGCCGTGCTCCAGGGCGCCATGTGCCTGCTCGTCCTGGGCAGCGCGCTGTTTCTGCTGGGCCCGGCGGGCATCTCCGGCGCGGGTCTGGCGATGCTCCTGTCGATGACGCTGGTCGCGCTGGTCGCGGCGCCGGGACTGCGCACGGCCCTGCGGGACGGTCACCGGCCCGGCGACGCCGTGAGCGGCGACGCTCCGGAGGAGTACGGCACTCGCTGGGCCCGCGAGGCCGCAGGGCACGGTCCCGAGGCGGCCGGGAAGGCGGCGGCGTACGGCGCGGTCCTGGCCGGGTATCCGCACGGCCCGCACGACACCCCGCCCCTGGCCACCGGCCCGCCCGCGCCCGGCGGGCGGCCGGGCGGCGCGGAGTCCGTCGGCGGCGGCCGGCTGGTCACCCTGCTGTGGCTGCTGACCGGGCTCGCCGCCGGGCTGTTCTGGACTCCGCTGGTCCGCGCCGGAGACACCGGCCGCGACCGGCTCGGCGGTGTGCGGCTCCTCGACGCGCTCCATCCGCTCACTCTGGTCGCCGGCATTCTGCTGGTCCTCGTCCAGTGCGCGGCGGTCTCGCTCGCCCGGCCGCGCCCGGTGCTGCTGACGACGGGAGTGCTGCTCACCTTCGCCGCGCTGCACACCGCGCCACCGCTGCTGGGCGTACGGCCCGATCGCGTGTCGGGCCGCTGGCACGAACCGGTCGCGGACCTCCTGGCCGCGCTCGCCGGACCGGCCGGTTCTGACGCGCTGCTCCGTGCCCTGCCCGTCGTACTCCAACTGCTGTGCCTCGGGCTGGCCGCGGTCATCCTGTGGGCGCTGCGGACGGACGGCCGGATCATCGCCGCCGTGGTGTGGGCGCTCGCGGTGAGCGGCTGGGCGGCGCGCGATCCGTTCGCGGCGGCCGCGCTGCCGCTGTCCCTCGGACTGGGACTGGGGCTCGCGGTGGTGGCCGCCGGCGCCCTGTGCCTGCGCCGCTACCGCGGCGGCAGCGGCTGGTTGAAGTAGTCGGCGCGGCCCGCGTCGCGGTAACCCTCCAGCGCCGGGCCCTTGTTGACGGTGAGATCGCAGTTGTCCCCGGGCACCGGCCGGTTCCAGTGCACCAGCGCCTTCACCTCCGGCAGAGTGGGCGCCACCTGCGGGATCCGCCGGTACCAGTCGCGCTGCCGGTCCGGCCGCTTCGGGTCCGGCGCCGTACTGAACTCGGAGAGCATGTAGGGCTTCTGGTCGGAGACGTTGGCGCGCAGCCACGCGTAGGAGGGACGCTGGCTGCGCTCGAAGTCCAGCCAATTGGTCGAGTCGTGGCAGAGGAAGTAGTTGTACTGATCCATGCCGATCCAGTCGACGTACGCGTCACCGGGATACAGCGACTTCATCAGCTCGGCGTTTCCCAGATAGCCCGAGACCGTCCACACCCACACCACGTTGTCCACGCCGAGTTTCTCGAACCGGTCGTGGATATGGCGGTAGGCGGCGATGAACTCCTCCGGAGTGCCGGCGGCCGGAGTGCGGAAATCGGTCTCCTGGTCGAAGGAGAAGAAGACGGTCCTGCCGTATTCCTTGATGCGCCGGGCACCGGGATCGATGATCTCCTCGTCGAACTTCCCGGCGGCGACATTGCGCCAGCCGAGCTGGGTTTCGGTCCAGTTCCGGTGGTGCGGCTCGGTCCATACGGTGGACTCCCAGGCCAGCATCAGCATCCGGTCCCGGCCCAGTTCCCGCTCGTCGGGCGTGAGCAGTGTTCCGTCCCGCTCGGTGTTGGACATGTCGTGGTAGTTGTAGACGAGATCGAGTTTGCGTCCGATCTTCTTCTCGAAGCCGTACACCGCGTCCTTGAGCGAACCGTTCCGCGCGTACGGGACATACGCGCCCCACCAGGCTCCGCACGGCGGTTCCAGTGACGCGCTGGGCGCGCACCGGCCCGCCTTCTCCTCCCTGGCTGTCCACCACACTCCGGCGACCGCGAGCAGCGCGCCCACGGCGGCCAGAGCGAGAGCCAGACAGGTGCTCCGGCGGGCCTCCTGGCCGTACTGTCCGGTCACCGGTCCGTCCAGGGGCCCGGTTTGACGCGCTCCGCCGCTCCCCGGGTCGCGGCGGGCAGCGGTACGGCGGGCAGCGGCGCGGCGACCGTGCAGAACACGGCGAGCGACACCAGGAACACCGTGGCGGAGAAGGACTCGGCCAGGAAGAGCGCGGTGGCGGTGAGCGTCGCGAGGGAGAGGCTCAGCGGCGCCGCCAGCGCCACCGTCTCCAGCCTGGCGGCGGGCCGTGGCGCGGCCGGCCCCGGGAGAAGCAGCGCGAGTCCCGGGCCGAAGGCGACGAAGAGCAGGACCGGGATCCAGCGCAGTGGCGATCCGCCGGGCAGCGCCGTCACCGCGAGCGCGGCCCATCCGGAGAGCGCGACGGCGGCCCGGGTCCGGCCCTGGCCGCCCGGCGGCGCGGCGTTGTGTGGCATGGCTGCGACCTCCGCGGCTGTCATCGAGTGGGTGTGGCCGGGGCCGGTACGTGTTCCAGTACAAGCCCGTGCGCGTTCTCCTCCACCACCCGGAAGAGCGGCGAGCGCTTCAGCGCCTCGCTCATCCGGGTGAAACCGCCGGCCGGCAGATATCCGTCGCCGGTGGTGGCCTTCTCCTGGGTCGGCGTGAGGATCACATACGCCGGGCGTCCTCCGGGGATACCGGCGTCGAGATACGCGGCGGGATCCCTGAGCATCTTCAGGTTCTCGGGCACTTCCTGTTCCGTGAAGAACCAGCGCTCGAAGTGGTCGTAACGGTAATAGGCGCCGGGGAACGAACCGGTGGTGGCGAGGATCAGCGCGCCGTCCGGCGCACGGTCGTAGGCCCGTTTCACCAGCGCGGTCTCCGCCGGAGGCGCGTACTGCATGCCCTCCTTGCCGTAGTACGACGGCAGGAAGCCGGCCAGCAGCGCGAATAGCGCCGCGGGCAGTGCCACCACGGCTGTCCGGCCCGCGAGGCGCCGGGCCTTCCCGGCTCCGGCGGCGGCCGGGACAAGCGCGGCGGCGGCGAAGAACGCCGTACCGGGCAGGCCGAACAGATACACCCGGAAGAGCATTTCGCCGCCGTAGTCGTTGACGGCGAACAGCGGTACGGGCGCCGCGGCGGCCAGCAGCAGCGGCAGCGCGCTCCGTACGAGCCGGCGGCGCAGCAGCACCGCCGTACCGGCCAGTCCGCCCAGCACCACCACCATCAGGATGTTGGCGTCGCCGACCAGCTCGGGTCCCGGTCCCGTCGGTTCACCGGCGAAGCCGGCCCGGGAGTTGTTCAGCAGATCGCCCGCCGATTCGCGCAGCGTGCTCAGGGTCTCCAGGAACAGCACCCGGCCCATGGTCAGATCCCAGGCGATCATGATGACGCCGGTGACCGCCAGCAGCCCGATATTGCGGTAGCGGCGGGTGAGGCAGAGGGCCAGCAGAGTCATGCAGAGCATCACCGGAGTGAGCTGGTGCGAGGCGTTGACCGCCACGACGAGCGGGACGAGCAGCGCCACACAGACGGCCCGTTGCCGACGGCCGGTGGGCGGTGGCACGGAGGCCGCGGCCGGGTCGAGCCGGGAGCTGTCACGCAGCCGTCCGGCTGATCCGGGCCGTACGAAGTGCCGTACGACCACGGCGAAGACGGTCAGGAAGAGCAGATAGGCGAAGCCCTGTGGAGAGAGGTAGTCCTGCCCGACCCAGTTGGCGAGCTGGAAGATCCAGACCGCGGTCCACACCAGCCGCCGGTCGTCGCTGAACGTGCGGTAGATCAGCACCAGTACCGGCATCATCAGCAGGCCGAACGCGACAGGCGCCCAGTTGGTGTACGCGGCGGCGCCCGTCACTCCGAAGCTCCGGACCAGCGCCGCGTTGAGCGAGAAGAACCCGGGCCACTGGTCGTACGCGGACATCCCGCCGGACAGTTCGACAGAGGGATGTACCGTGCCCTCGGCCAGCAGCCGGGCGATCACGGCGTCGTGCTTGGACGCCCAGGCGTAGCGCACGGAGTCGTACAGCAGGGCCGGCGGCGCCTTCAGCGCCACCAGCATGGCGACGCTGTAGACCGGCGGCCACCAAGGCGCGGCGGCCGCTCGGCGCAGGCTGACCAGAAACCCGGCCGTGAGCACGGCCAGTGAGGCGTAGAAGGCGATCGGGAAGCGGTCGAGGAGCCCGAAGTCCCCGACGTCGCGGAACCCGATCCGTGGTAACGACCATGCCCAGAGGGCCGCCGCGACCGCCAGTGGCAGCCAGCGGAACAGGACGTGCGGGCGGATCAGTGCGGAAAGCGCGGGTCTCCGGCGGCGTGGCGCGTCCGGCCCGGCGAGCGGCTCGGGTTCCGGGCCGGACTCGGGCGCAGGTGGCGGCTCGCCGCTCCCCGTGACCGGCGTGGGCACACGTTGCTGCACGGTGCGACTCCCCCCACAGATGTGGTCGCGGCCGTCACGCCGCTGTCCCTGAAGCGAAGTATAGGAACTGTCTTCGTGTTTGCGTGGCTCGTGAACGTCTCTGTTGCACAGTGGAGTTGGGCCCGGTATCGGCCCGCCTGCCGTCGGGATCCGGGCTATCCGGCGAACTCCGGGCCGCGCAGCCGGGCCCGCGCGGCGCGGTACAGACGCCAGCCCAGCGTGGCCGGCGAATCCGGAAACGGAGCGATTCTGGCGCGCTCGCCCCGGGCCGCCTCGCCGGCCATCCAGGAGGCGATGTCCGCCGCCGTGTGGTGCCGGCGCACGATGAGCCGTGCGATGCGGTACGTCTCGTCCCGCTCCGAGCTGAGCGCGTGGCGTACGGCGACGGCGGAGGCGTATCCGGCGCGCGCGGCGGCGCGGCGCACGGCGCGGCTGTTGTAGCCGTGCGGATAGGCGAGGTGCGCGACCTCGTGGCCGAGGACGTCCTCCAGCGTTTCCTTGGACTCACGCAGTTCACGGCGGAGTTCCGCTGCCGAGAGCGTGTCGAGCTGGGCATGCGTGACGGTGTGGGCGCCCACCTCGATGCCGTAGGACCGCTCCAGCCGTGGCGCCTGCGCGAGCGTCATCATCGGCGCCGGTGGCAGCAGACTGGTCCGGCCCGGTGTGATGGCACCGGTGGTCAGATACGCGGTGGCGGGAAGGCCACGGGCGGCGAGCGCCTCGGCCGTGGCGCCCGGGAGATCGGCGAAACCGTCGTCGAAGGTGAGGACGACGGGACGGGACGGCAGCGGCGCGCGGCCGGCCAGCCGCTCCGCCAGCGCGCTGACCGGGACCGGAGTGCGGCCGCTGGCGACGACGGCATCGAGCTGGGCGGCGAAGTCCGCCGGTGTGACGGTGAACTCGGCGAGCCACGCCGGTGGGTCGTCCGTCACGGCGTGATAGAGCAGCACCGGGACGACGCGCGCACCGGGCGGCGCGGTCGGGCTGGTCATGGCTGTCCTCCGTGCGTCGTGGCGTGTCCGGCATCCGTCATGGCTTTCCTCCGCCGCGCAGTCTTCCGCGCGCCTTCGCGTAGCCGATCGGTCCGTACAGCATCCCTCTGCGCTCCAGCCGGGAGAGGCCGCGCGGCCAGGGATAGGTGCCGGCGCCGTGCGCACCGGGCGCCGCCTCGCCGCCGTCCGCGCGGTGAGCGGTGATCGCGCGGGCGTGGGCGAGGCCGCGCGGCACCTTCGCGAGCAGCGCGGGCAGCAGCGCGGGCCGGCGGACCAGGACGGCGGTGAGATACGCGGTCAGTCCCGCGCCGTAGCCGTACGCCTGGTTCCTCAGGTCCTGCCAGGTCTCGCGGTGGTGGTGCCAGACGAGCGCGCCGGGCGTGTAGCGCAGCCGGTGTCCGGCGGCCAGGATCCTGACGAAGGCGTAGAGGTCGTCGCCGCCTCTGGCGGGAGTGCCGGTGCCGGTGGCCGGGTCGAAGCCGCCGACGGCCCGCAGGGCTTCGGTACGGAACGCCATATTGGCGCCGGAGCCGAAGCTGCCGGCGGTGAACGGGAAGAGCGGCTCGTCGGCGGGCGGTCTGGCCAGGTCGTACAGCCGTGGCTCGAAGCCCTTCGCGAAGCCGCCGTGGCTCTCCAGCAGGATCTGCGCGGGAGTGGTCAGCCGGGCCGGGAGGATCAGGCCGGTGACACACCCGAGGCCGGGATCCGCCGCGAAAGGCGCGGTGAGCGCGGTGAGCCAGTGCGGGTCGGCGATCACATCGTCGTCGGTGAAGGCGAGCACCTCGCGGTCGCGGACGGTGGCGACGGCGCGGTTGTGCGCGACGGCCAGTCCGGGGACCGGCTCATGGACATAGCCGACGCGGCCGGCGTAGGCGCCTTCGACCAGATCGCGGGTGGCGGTCGTGACGGGCGCGTTGTCGACGACGAGGACACGGAAGTCCGGATGGTCCTGCGCGAGGAGCGAGTCGAGGGCGCGGGCGAGCTGTGCGGCGCGCTCCCGGGTGGCGACGACGACGGTGGTGGCGGGAGGGACGGCGGGTCCGTCGTCCGGCGGCGGCTCGTACCGGCCCTCGCGCGCGCGGAAGGCCGCGGTGAGGACCTCGGCTGGGTCTTCACCGGCCGGTATCTGGCCGAGCACGGTGGCGACCGGCCGGCCGCGGAGCCGTACGAGAGCGTAGATCCCGCCCGCGCCAAGAGGCGGGCCGCCGGGCACGGCTGTCAGGGACAGCACCTCGCCGTCGGGTCCGTCGAGATCGAGCTCGGCGACGGCGATCGGCGACAGCTCCGGCAGCCGCCGCCGGCTTGGTGAGTCCGGCCGGCTCGACAGGTGCGGCTGATTCGGCGTGCGTGATGTGTGCGGCATCGGCTCTCCCGCTCGTTGTGCCCTGGTCGTCCCGCGTCGGCGGCGATGAGCGCGCCGCACGCGTCGGCCGGTCCTCAGCCGCGCCGCAGCCTGCCCGCCTGCTTCAGCGTCCGCTGCGCGTAACCGGCCAGTTTCGGCCGGTCGCGTACAAAGCCGTGGGCTCGGCGGGACGGCTCACGGCTCAGCCAGTGGAGCGCCGCCGCCGGTCCGGGCCGCACCGATGAGCCCTCGTACACCCGCAGCCCGCCGGTCTTGAGCGCGTCCTTGTACTCCGCCGCCCCGCGTCCCAGGTCGAGCATGCCGATGCCGTCCGCCGCGGCGGCTTCCGCCATCCGCAGATGCAGGATCAGCCCCGGCGAGTACGTGGCGAACTCCGGGTCGTACGCCGGGAACCAGCAGGACAGCACCGTGCGCGAGCGCAGCCCGAAGTGCGCGGCGACGGGCCTTCCGGCCGCGTAGAGCACGGAGAGCACACCGGAGCAGCCGGGCGTACGGGTCCCGGCGAGATCCCGTACCAGTGCGCTGATCCACTCCTGGGCGAACCGGTCGCGGCGTCCCGTCCTGCGGTACTGCGCGGACTTCCACTCCATGAGCGTGCGCAGCGCGGCCGGGTCGCGTTCGTCGAACACGAAACGGACCTCGCCTGCCCGGCGGCCGAGTCTGCGTTCCTTCGCGGCCGTCGTCCTGAAGAACTTCGGCGACCGCGCGCGCAGATCCCTCTCATACGCCTCGGGGCCCTGGCCGACATCGATGACCGGAGACTCGAACTCCTCGGCGGCGGCCGGGACGAACAGCTCCTGTCCCGCCTCCAGATTGTCGAACTCCCAGGCCGACAGCGAGCAGGCCCTCAGCAGTTCGCGGGCCGGCAGCCGCAGACCGGCGCGGAACACCGCGCCCTGCGCGTCGGACACTCCGAGGCCGATCGCCCGGCCGCGGCCCCATCGCCCTTTCTCGTAGGGGAAGAAGCCCGCCAGCTCCTCGCCCTCCCGTACGACGGCGACCCGCGCATCCGGCCGCACGCGGCCGACGGCGCGGGTGAACTCCGGCTCCATGAACGGATTGGCCGGCGCACCGGACTTGACGCGCAGCTCGCGCCAGGCCTCGGCCTCCGTCTCGTCCAACTCCTCCGGCAGGACCACACGCACGCGTGCGGCAGTGCGTTCCTCGCTCAACTCGACCCCCCGGTCGCATCCCCCTCGCGAGCCCGCGTCCCGACGGGCTCACGCTCGAAAGGACGGTACCGGCCCACATCACTCCGGAACAGTGCCAGTCGCCCATCGCGTGACGGATCAGTGGAAGGTGTGCCGAATGATGTCCGGGTGGTGAAAGGGACGATCGAGGATGTCCGAAGAGAGTCCACCTGGGGCCGAACAACTACTGCCCGAGGTCGCGTGGTTGCTCATAGGATCGGATCGCTCGCGGTGCGCGCGGGCTCCGGCCGCCGCGGCCGGGTCGGCTGGTCAGCCCGCGCCGGGAAGGAGAGCTCCGTTGACCGCGTCACACCGGATGGATCCGTCGGGCGGCTGCCCGCACGCCGCCAACGCCGAGCTGCTCGCCGGCGGCGCGGTGGCCGAGGTGGTGCTTCCCGGTGGCGTACCGGCCATGGCGGTGCTCGGGCACGAAGCGCTGCGGGAGTTCATCGGACATCCGGATGTCGCCAAAGGAGCCGAGCACTTCACCGCGCTGCGCGACGGACGGATTCCGGACGGCTGGCCGCTGAAGACCTTCGCCACGGTACGGGGCATGACCACGGCGGACGGCGCCGACCACCGGCGGCTGCGGTCGCTGGTGAGCAAGGCGTTCACGCTCCGCCGGGTGGAGGCGCTGCGGCCGGGCGTCGAGCGGCTGACGGCCGGACTGCTGGACGGCCTTGAGCGGGCCGCCGCCGCCGGCGACGGCGTCGTGGATCTGCGCCGGCTCTTCGCGCTGCCGCTGCCGATGGCTGTCATCGGCGAACTGCTCGGTGTGGACGAGGAGTACCGCGAGCGGCTGCATGAGCTGTCGACGCTGGTGGTGAGCACCGACACCGGGCCCGAGGAGGCCATCGCCGCCAACCGCGAGCTGCCGGCTCTTCTCGGCGCGGTCGCGCTGGCCCGTACGGCGGATCCGGGCGAGGATCTCACCAGCGCGCTGATCGCGGCGCGCGAGGAGGACGGCGACCGGCTCAGCGAGTCCGAACTGATCGGCACGCTGCTGCTGATGATCGTGGCCGGGCACGAGACCACGCTGAGTCTGATCACCAACGCCGTCCGCGCCCTGTGCGCCCACCGCGACCAGCTCGGCCTGCTCATGGAGGGCCGGGCCGACTGGGCGGACGCGGTGGAGGAGACGCTGCGCTGGGACAGTCCGGTCAGCTTCTTCCCGTTCCGCTATCCGGTCCGTGATCTGACCGTGGACGGCACGGTGATCCCGCGCGGCCCTCCGGTCCTGGCCGGTTACTCGGCGGCGGGCCGCGATCCGTCGGCGCACGGCCCCGACGCGGACCGGTTCCGTGTGACGCGGCAGCGGCGCCGTCATCTCTCGCTCGGCCACGGCGCCCACTTCTGCCTGGGCGCACCGCTGGCGAGAATGGAGACCGCGACAGCGCTGCGGCAGTTGTTCGTCCGCTTCCCGGAGCTGGATCTCGCGGTCCCGGACCGGGAACTGCCGCGCCATCCGAGCTTCGTGGGCAACAGCGTCCGGGAACTGCCGGTGCGGCTGGGGCCGTCGACGGGCCCGGTCGGCGGCGGTCGGACGGAGGGATGACCGGACGACGAGGCCGGTCCCGGAGCGCGGAGCGCGACGACGGGACTTCGCGGAGGCCGCGCGCCTGGCTCACCGGCCGTTCTTCGGCCGGACCGGCGTGGTGATCATGGGCGGCAGGCCATGGCGGGCGATGAACACCCGGGAGGGCGGGTCCGCCGGGGCGGGGCGCTGGAGCTGTTCGGGAGACGGCGGAGGTGCTTCGTCGGTCATGGTCGGCGTCGTCCTTCTCGTTCGCGCAAGTAGTCCATGAAGGTACGGCACATACGGGCCATGGCGCGCATATAGACCCAGTTCGCCATCGCTCCCTCGCCGGGTCCGCAGTCGATCAGGTCGTACCAGTCCTTCAGCGCACCCTTCGCCCGGACTGTGTGCTCGGTCTCGGGGAAGCCGTTGACCATGTCGACGAGCAACGCGCCGTGGGTGATCAGCCGGGTCGTGAGATCGGCGATCTCGGCGGGCGGGGGCATCAGCCGGTGCGGAGCCAGTGCGCGGTCCGCGTCGAAGGCGACAGCGTCGTGGTCCAGCGACTTGGTGTGCGCGTTTTCGCCTGTGCCACCTGCTCTGTGGTCTGTCACTGTGGTCACCTTGGCCCCCGTCTTCGTGTGATCAGCGTCCTCGAAGAGAGAACCGTGTAATCGCACTCCACGAGTACCGTGGAGAGCAGGTCTGATGATGAAAGCCATGAACGCTGTGGGGGAGTTGAAGGCATGGCGAGTAACTCACGCATACCCAACACCGGGCTGGCCCTCCTGCTTGAGCAGGCGCGGTGGTCCCGTTCGCAGTTCGCGCAGATCATCAACCGGATGGGCGCCGAAGCCGGACTTGAGCTTCGTTACGACCAGTCGGCGGTGTCCCACTGGGTCGCGGGTACAACACCGAAGGAGCAGGTCAGGGCGCTGATCGTCGAGGCGTTCGCGCGCAAACTGAAGCGTCCGGTCACTCATGCGGAAGCCGGCCTCCCGGTCGCGCCGTCCGCTCTCACCTCCTCCCGTGTCGACACGTTCGAAGAACTCGTCGACATGGGAAAAGCCGATATGGACCCGTCGCGGCGCGGTCTGATCGCCGCCGGGCTGTTCTCCGCCGCCGTCGTGGTGCCGCTGTTCCCGGATCTGGCGCACGCGGCCACCGCGCCGGTCCCGGCTCCCGGGAAGCGGACGGTCCGGATCGGCGCCGCGCAGGTCCAGGCGGTGCGCACGATGACGGTCCGGATCGCGGACATCCTGGACGAACTCGGCGGTGGTCACGCGCGTCCGATGGCCGCCGCGTTCCTGGTCAATACGGTCATGCCGTGGCTGCAAGCGGAAGCGGCCGCGGGAGTGCGCAACGACATGCTGGCCGCGGCGTCCGATCTGGTCTATCTGACCGGATGGATGGCGATGTACGAGCGGGCGCACGGGCTCGGCCAGCGGTACTACCTCCGGGCGCTGGAACTGGCGGGCGCCGCCGAGGACCATGTCACGTACTGCCGCACTCTGCGCGGCATGTCCCTCCAGGCGTCCAACCTCGGCTACGGCAAACGGGCGCTGGAGCTCGCCGACTCGGCCGCCGAGGCGTCACCGAAAGCGGAACCGGGACTGCAGGCGTTTCTGTCCGGGCAGCAGGCCCACGCCGCGGCGATGGTCGGCGACAAGCGCCAGGCGTTCTCCCGGCTCCGCCAGACCGAGGCCGCTCTCACGAAAGCGGAGAACAGGCGGGAGTCCATCGGCGGCTATGACCAGACGTCGTATCTGTTCCATGTGTCGCATGTGCTGTACGAGTGCAAGGACCTGCCGGGCTCGATCGCCGCGCTCCAGCAGTCTCTGCGGGCGCAGCGGAAGAACGAGCGTCAGGGCCGTGTCCATTTCCTCGCCGTACTGGCCCAGCGCCAGTTGGAATTCGGCCATCTTGAGGCGGCTTGCGGAAGCTGGTCGCAGTTCCTCGACGACTACGAACACGTCTCGTCGGCGCGTGGTGACGAGCACTTCGAAACGCTGCGGCGGCTGCTGAAGCCGTACGCGAAGACGCGTGCCGTACGGAGGCTGCGGCCGAGGATGGACGAGGTCGCCGCACTGAAGGGCTGACCGGCCGGCGTCCCGCATGGCGTGTGCCGGGCCGGGCCCGGCACACGCGCGCGGCGCTCAGCGCATTGACTCAGTGGACGCGCTCGCCGCGCCGCCAGACCGCGGAGACCAGGGGGACTCCGGGACGGTAGGCGAGATGGACATGGCTCGGGGCGTCGAGGAGGGCGAGGTCGGCGCGGGCCCCGGGAGTGAGGCGGCCGATGTCCTGGCGGCGCAGGGCCGCCGCGCCGCCGGCCGTCGCCGACCAGACCGCCTCGTCCGGGGTCATGCCCATGTCGCGTACGGCGAGAGCGATACAGAACGGCATCGAGGAGGTGAAGGACGAGCCGGGATTGCAGTCCGTCGAGAGCGCGACCGTCGCGCCCGCGTCGAGCAGCCGGCGGGCGTCCGGCCATGCGGCGCGGGTGGAGAACTCCGCGCCGGGCAGCAGCGTCGCCACCGTGTCGCTGTGGGCGAGGGCGTCGACGTCCGCGTCGGTGAGATGGGTGCAGTGGTCCGCCGACGCGGCGTCGAGTTCGACGGCCAGCCGCACACCGGGGCCATGGGTCAACTGGTTGGCGTGCACGCGCGGACGCAGGCCCCTGGCCCTGCCCGCGGTGAGGATCGCACGGGCCTGGTCGCCGTCGAACGCTCCCTTCTCGCAGAACACGTCGATCCAGCGCGCGTGCGGCGCGCAGGCGTCGAGCATCTGGCCGGTGACGAGGCCGACATAGCCGGCCGGGTCGTCGGCGTACTCGGCCGGGACGACATGGGCGCCGAGGTAGGTGACCTCGTCGGTGTGTTCCCGCGCGATACGGAGCGAACGGGCCTCGTCCTCGACGGTCAGGCCGTAACCCGACTTGGTCTCCGCGGTGGTGGTGCCCTGGCGGAGCGCCTCGGCCAGATAACGCGCGACATTCGCGCTCAGTTCGGCGTCGGTCGCGGCGCGGGTCGCCGCGACGGTGGTGCGGATTCCGCCGGCGGAGTAGGCGCGGCCGGACATCCGGGCGTTGAACTCCTGAGTGCGGTCGCCCGCGAAGACGAGATGGGAGTGGGAGTCCACGAAGCCGGGGATCACGGCCCGGCCGCCCGCGTCGACGGCGTTGTCAGTGGCGGGTGCTTTGCTTGATTCACCGACCCAGACGACGCGGTCGCCGTCGATGACGACGGCCGCGTCCTGGATCAGACCGATGGGGGTTCCGTCACCGAGGGAGGGATCGTTGGTGACCAGACTGGCGATATTGGTGATGGTGGTCGACGCGGCAGGCGCCGCCATGGTGTTCGTGCTGCTGGTCGTCATCGCGGTGATGTTCTCCTTCGGCGGCTTCGGGCCCGTCGGCGGTGGTGTCGTCGGTGGTGTCGGCCCGGGCGTGGGCCGCGTTGTCAGCCGCGCAGGGCGCCGATGGATTCGGCGAGGGCGGCGGGGACGTCCGGGACAAGCGCGTGGGCCCCGTCTCGTACGACATGGCGGCCGGCCACGACGGTGTGGCGTACATCCGCCGCGGAGGCGGCGAATACCGCGGTCTCCGCGCCGAGCCTTGGCGGCGGGCCGGCTGTTCTGACCGAGTCCAGCGCGATCGTGACAAGGTCGGCGAGCGCGCCACGCTCGATGCGGCCGGCCTCGGGCCAGCCGAGCGCCGTGTGGCCGTCGGCCGTGGCGGCGTGCAGCAGCGCGGCCGCGGTCCAGTGGCCGCGGGTCCGGGAGCGCAGGCGCTCGTCGAGTTCCATGGCACGCGCCTCTTCGAGGAGGTCGATCACGGCGTGGCTGTCGCTGCCGAGCGAGAGTGGCGAGCCGGCGCGCTGAAGCCGGGCGGCGGGTCCGATGCCGTCGGCCAGATCGCGTTCCGTCGTCGGGCACATACAGGTGCCGGTGCGGGTGGAGCCGAGCAGGCCGATGTCCTCGTCGGTGAGATGGGTGTTGTGGACACCGGTGGTGCGGGCGTCCAGCACACCGTGGTCGGCGAGGAGACGGGTGGGGGTGCGGCCGTGGACGGCGAGGCAGGCGTCGTTCTCCGCGGTCTGCTCGGAGAGATGGACATGGAGCGGTGCGTCGCGCTCGCGCGCCCACGCGGCGACGGTGGCGAGTTGTTCGGCGGGTACGGCGCGCACGGAGTGGATCGCCGCGCCGATCCGGGCGTGGTCGCTTTCCCGGAGGGCCGAGGCGCGCTCGGCCCAGGCGTCCGCGGTGCCGTCGGAGAAGCGGAGCTGCCTGCGGTCGGGAGGCGCGCCGCCGCGCCGCCCGGTGATGCCGGAGGAGACATAGGCGGTATCGAGGAGCGTGATCCTGATCCCGGCCTCGGCCGCCGCCGCGATCAGAGCCTCGCCCATCGCGTTCGGATTGTCGTAAGGCATGCCGTCCGGCGCGTGATGGAGGTAGTGGAACTCTCCGACGGAGGTGATACCGGCCAGTGCCATCTCGGCGTACACGGCGCGGGCGAGCGCGTGGTAGGAGTCCGGCGTGAGCCGGGTGGCGACGCCGTACATCACCTCGCGCCAGGTCCAGAAGGTGCCGGAGCCGACCTGGACGGTGCCCCGGAGGGCCCGGTGAAAGGCATGGGAGTGGGCATTGGCCAGGCCGGGAAGGGTCAGTCCGCGCAGGACCGTGGCGCCGGCGGGCGGGGTCGCGGTCCCGGAGCGGACATCGGTGATCCGGCCGTCCGCGACGAACACGGCCACGCCAGGCTCGACATGGTTGTCGAGCCAGGCGTGTTCCAGCCAGTACGCGGCGCCGCCGGGCGCGCCCGGTGTCTCGCGCGCGCCGGATGCCCGCTGTGTGCTGGGTGCGGACCGCGTCCGGCGTGGCGCCGCTGTGGGCCCCGTCATGCGCACGCGAGTCCTTCCAGTACGTCGGCGAGTGCCAGCACTCCGGCCGCGCAGTCGTCCTCGGCCGCGAATTCGGCCGGCGAGTGCGAGACCCCGGTGGGGTTCCGCACGAACAGCATGGCGGTGGGAATGGAGCCGGAGAGGATACCGGCGTCGTGTCCGGCGCCGGTGCCGAGGACGGGTGGCCGCTCGCCGAGGATCCTGCCGATTTCGTTCCGCAGGGCGTGCTCGAACTCGACGACCGGCGTGAAGGACTCCCGGACGACCCGCAGCTCGATACCGGCCCGGTCCGCGTGTTCGCGGGCGGCGGCCTCGACAGCGGCGACGACGGTGTCCAGTGCGCTCTGGTCGGCGGCGCGGGAGTCCAGCCAGCCACGGACGAGGGAGGGGATGGCGTTGACGCCGTTGGGTTCGACGGAGATCTTGCCGAAGGTGGCGAGGGCTCCGGCGAGTTCGGCCTCGCGGCGGGCGGCGAGGACGGTCTCGGCGTAGGTCAGCATCGGGTCACGGCGGTCGGCGAGGCGGGTGGTGCCCGCGTGGTTGGCCTCGCCGTGGAAGTCGAACCGCCAGCGGCCGTGCGGCCAGATCGCGGAGGCGATACCGACACGGTCGCCGGACAGGTCGAGCGCGCGGCCCTGTTCGACATGCAGCTCGATGAACGCGCCGATTCCGGCGAGGCGTTCGGGGTCGGGCCCGATGGCGGACGGGTCGTAGCCGGCCGCCTCCATCGCGCGGGTCAGCGGGACACCGTCGCCGTCGCGCAGCTCATGGGCCTTCTCGACGGTGAGCTGTCCGGCGGTGAGCCGGGAGCCCACGCAGGCGAGCCCGAAGCGCGCGCCTTCCTCGTCGCCGAAGTTGGTGATGGCCAGCGGCTTGGCGAACCGCGCTCCTCTGCGGCGGAGTTCATCGAGAGCGGCGAAGGAGGACACCACGCCGAGCGGTCCGTCGAAGGCGCCGCCGTCGGGCACGGAGTCCAGATGGGACCCGGTGACAACGGCGTCTCCGGCGGACGGGTCGCCGAGCCAGGCCCACTGGTTGCCGTTGCGGTCCAGTTCATAGGCCAGTCCACGGGTCTCTGCCTGGGCCCGGAACCACGCCCGGCAGTCGGCGTCGGCCTCGTTCCAGGCGTACCGCCGGTAGCCGCCGCTGCCGGAGTCGCGTCCGACCGGGGCGAGTTCGCGCCACATCTCCTGGAAGGAAGGCGGCTCGAACGCGCCGGTGCTCACGCGTTCCGCCGCCGTGGCGGACGCGCCCGCCGGTCCCTGGTCCCGTGTCACTCGCCCTCCCGCATCGGGACCCGGACACCGCGCTCGTCGGCGACCGATTCCGCGATCTCGTAGCCGGCGTCGACATGCCGGATGACGCCCATGCCCGGATCGTTGGTGAGGACACGGCGGATCTTCTCGCCCGCGAGCCGCGTACCGTCGGCCACCGTGACCTGCCCGGCGTGGATGGAGCGGCCCATGCCGACACCGCCGCCGTGATGGATGGAGACCCAGGAGGCGCCGGAGGCGACATTGACCATGGCGTTGAGCAGGGGCCAGTCGGCGATGGCGTCGGAGCCGTCGAGCATGGCCTCGGTCTCGCGGTACGGAGAGGCGACCGAGCCGGCGTCGAGATGGTCACGGCCGATGACCACCGGCGCGGCCAGCTCGCCGCTCGCGACCATGTCGTTGAAGCGCTCGCCGGCCTTGTCGCGCTCGCCGTAGCCGAGCCAGCAGATCCGGGCCGGCAGGCCCTGGAAGTGGACCCGCTCACCGGCCAGCTTGATCCAGCGGTGCAGCGACGCGTTCTGCGCGGACTCGTCCTCGGGAAAGAGGTCGAGGATCGCCCGGTCGGTCTTGTGGATGTCGGACGCCTCGCCCGAGAGCGCGGCCCACCGGAACGGTCCCTTGCCCTCGCTGAAGAGCGGCCGGATATAGGCGGGCACGAAGCCGGGAAAGGCGAAGGCCCGGTCATAGCCCGCGAGCTGGGCCTCACCTCGGATGGAGTTGCCGTAGTCGAAGACCTCGGCTCCCGCGTCCAGGAAGCCGACCATCGCCTCCACATGCCGCGCCATCGACTCACGGGCGCGCTGTGTGAAGTCGGCGGGCTTCTCGGCGGCGTACGAGGCCATGTCGGCGAAGTCGACGCCGAGCGGCAGATACGCCAGCGGATCGTGCGCGGAGGTCTGGTCCGTGACGATGTCGACCGGAGCGCCCTCGGCGAGCATCCTCGGCAGCAGCTCCGCCGCGTTGCCGAGCAGTCCGATGGAGAGCGGACGCCGCGCGTCCCGGGCCTCGGTGGCGAGCTGGAGGGCGTGCTCCAGGCTCTCGGCCCGCACATCGAGATAGCGGTGCTCGATCCGGCGGTCGATGGCACGCGGATCGCAGTCGATACAGATCGCGACGCCGTCGTTCATGGTCACGGCGAGCGGCTGCGCGCCGCCCATACCGCCGAGACCGGCGGTGAGAGTGATCGTCCCGGCGAGCGTGCCGCCGAACTTCTTCGCGGCGACGGCGGCGAACGTCTCATAGGTGCCCTGGAGGATGCCCTGTGTGCCGATATAGATCCAGGAACCGGCCGTCATCTGGCCGTACATGGTGAGTCCCAGGGCCTCAAGGCGCCGGAACTCCTCCCAGTTCGCCCAGTCGCCGACCAGGTTGGAGTTGGCGATCAGCACGCGCGGCGCCCACTCGTGCGTCTGCAGCACGCCCACCGGACGGCCGGACTGGACGAGCATCGTCTCGTCCTGCTTGAGCGTCCGCAGCGTACGCACCATGGCGTCGAAGGAGCGCCAGTCGCGGGCGGCCTTGCCGGTGCCGCCGTAGACGACGAGCTTGTCGGGATGCTCGGCGACCTCGGGATCGAGGTTGTTCTGGAGCATGCGGAGGGCGGCCTCCTGCTGCCATCCCAGGGCGCTCAGTTCCGTACCGCGCGGTGCCCGTACGGGGCGGGGTCCTGACATGGCGGTGCCTCCTCCATGGTGGGCCTGTTGGCTTATCTATTCACATCCTGACTGGATGAATAGTTGTAGTCAACAGCTGCGTGGCCGCCCGCCTGATGATTGGCTGACGCCCATGGTTTCGGATCAGCACAACGGTCAGAACACGGATCACGGCACGCCGCGCACCCCGGACAGCCCACCGGACAGCGGCGCCGTGGCAGCGGCCCGCCGCGACCGGGCCGTGCGCGCGGCGGTGGAACAGGGACTGATCTCCGACGCGGAGCCCGTCGTGGCGCTGCTCGATGTGGCTGGAATCCGCTCCTCCGCCGCCGCGCTCCGTATCGCCTTCGACGAGGTCACCGCGCCCGGCAGCACCGTCCTGCACGCCTTCGCCGTGAAGGCCGCACCGCTGGTGGCCGTCCTGCGCCTGCTGTCCGAGCAGGGCATCGGCGCCGAGGTCGCGAGCCCGGGAGAGCTGGCCCTCGCCCGCGCCGCAGGCGTGCCGGCCGGCCGCACCGTCCTCGACTCTCCGGCCAAGACCACCGCCGAGCTGCGTGAGGCGCTCGCTCTGGGCATCGCCGTGAACGCCGACAATCCGCAGGAGCTGGCGCGGATCGACGCGCTGATCAGCACGGGCCCGAGCCGCTCTCCGCTCGGAATGCGGGTCAATCCACAGCTCGGCGCCGGCTCCATCGGCGCCCTGTCCACCGCGACCGCCACCTCCAAATTCGGCGTGGCGCTGCGCGACGAAGGCGCGCGCGACTGGGTCGTACGGGCGTTTCTGGACCGTCCCTGGCTGACCCGGCTGCACACGCACTCCGGCTCGCAGGGTGTCCCGCTGGAGCTCATGGCCCAGGGCGTACGGACGGTGTACGAGCTGGCCGAGGAGATCAACGCGGCGGCCGGCCGCCGGCAGATCGACACCGTCGACATCGGCGGCGGCCTGCCGGTCAACTTCGGCTCCGACGAGGAGATCCCGACCTACGCCGGCTACGCCCGGCTGCTCAAGGAGACAGTGCCGGGGCTGCTGGACGGCCGCTACGGGCTGGTGACGGAGTTCGGCCGCTCCCTGCTCGCCAAGCACGGCCTGGTCCTCGCCCGGGTCGAATACGCCAAGTCCGCCGGCGGCCGGCCCATCGCGGTGACCCACGCGGGCGCCCAGGTCGCCGCCCGTACCGTCTATGTCCCCGCCTCCTGGCCGCTGCGGATCGCCGCGTATGACGCCGAGGGACGGCCGAAGCCGGGCCGCGCCGTGGCCCAGGACATCGCGGGCCCGGCCTGTTTCGCGGGCGACCTGCTCGCCGAGAACCGGCCGCTGCCGCTGCTCGAACAGGACGATCTTGTCGCGGCCCTGGACACCGGCGCCTACTACTTCAGCAATCACTACGCCTACAACAGCCTGGCCAGGCCCGCCGTCCACGGCTTCACGGCGGCCTCCGAGGGCGAGGACGGCACAGTGCGCTTCGCGACGGTACGGGCCGCGCAGACGGTCGAGGAGATCGTCAACGAGTCCGGCGGTGCGTACGCGGACGCGCTGCTCGGTGGCTGAGTGGCGCCCGGCCGCACGGTCGTGAGCGGTCACGCCGGTGCGTGTCGGTGCGTGTCGGTGCGTGTCGGTACGCGGACCGTATCGGCCACGGGCATGTTCCGATGGAAAATGCCAGAACTCCCTCCGAACGTACGAGCGTTGCGTAATCTCGCGGTCACTGCCGCACGACAGTGCGCTCGCACGCCCGGCTGGAGGGGAGTCCGCGTGCCCGGAATCGACGCATGCTTACGCGAGGCCATGGGCCTGCCAGGAGCGCGCGGAGCGGCGATCGTCGACTGGACGAGCGGGCTCGCGCTCGGCACGGCGGGAGAATCGCCCGGCGGCGACCATGAGGCCACCGCCGCCGAGACGGCCGAACTGGCGAGGGCGGCGGCGGAGTATTCGGCCTTCGCTCCGGTCGTCTCACTGCGGGAAGCGACACGGCGGACGGACCGGAACCGGGCGGGCCCGGCAGGCGGGACACCGACAGACGCGGCACAGACCGGCAGCACACAGACCGGCGAGGCGCAGACCGGCAGCACACAGACCGGCGAGGCGCAGACCGAGGCACAGGCCGACGGCACACAGGCCAACGGGACACAGGCCGACGGCACACAAGCAGACAAAGGGCCGCCCGTCGAGGACCTCATCGTCACCACTCGCACCAGCTATCACATCCTCTGTTTTGTCGAGACCACCTTCGACAGCAGCGTGTTCCTGCATCTGTGGCTCGACCGCGACACCGGCAATCTCGCGCTGGCCCGCTTACGGCTCCAGCGGCTCGCCGAACGGCTGGTGCTCGGATGACTGCCGCGGCTCCCATACCGTCCACTCCCGTACCGTCCGCCGTCTCACCGATGCTCGTCCGGCTGGCCGACGAACGCGCCACGGGCGCGCTGCTCCGGGACCACGGCACGCTCTATCTCGCCGAGGGCCGCGTCGTACACGCCGAGAGCCCCGCCGCGCCCGGTATCGACGTCCTGCTGACAGCGAGCGGCAGGCTGCCGCGCGAGGGCTGGGAGGAGGCCGTCGACCGGGCAGGACCGCGCCGCGAGGTCGGCCGTCATCTGGTCGAAAGCGGCCGGCTCGGCGACGGCGAACTGGAGATCTGCCATCTCGGCGCGCTGTTCGACGCGGCCTTCTTCGCGCTCGCCCCGGGCAGCGGACCCACCCGGTTCCGGTACGGCGCCGCGCACTGGATCGGTCCGGTACGGCCCGTCGCCGCGGCGGCCGTCGAGCGCGAGACGCTGCGCCGGCGCGAACTCCTCGACCGGGTCTGGCCGTACGCGGCCGTCGACACCGCGCCCGTGGTGGCGCGCGGCCCCGCGCCCGGCCAGGCGGTCACCCGCCGCCAGCGCGCCCTGCTGGAGCTGGCGGACGGCGTACGGACGCCGGTGGCCGTCGCCTGGGCCCTCGGCCGGCCGGCCTTCCACACGCTTCTCGACATCCGGCGGCTGGCCGCGGCCGGACTGGTCGAGACACCGGACGAACCGGCGGCGGCCTCGCCCGCCTCGGTTCCCTCCTGGGTCGCCACGCTCTCGGCCGACCCGGACACCGCCCTGTTACGCCGGCTCCGCGACGCTCTGGAGGCAAGCCTGTGACTCCACGCTCCATCCACCGGGCCCTCGCCACGCCGTCATGAGGCGCGCTCTACGGCAGCGCGCCGAGAGGAGACTGCTGATGACCGCGGAAGCCGATGTGCTCGGCGAACTCAGACGCCTGCGGGCCCGGCTGCCCCAGCTCACCGGGGCACTCGCGGCCAGCACCGACGGTCTGGTGCTGGCCCAGGACACCGCCGGTGTCGAGGCGGAGGGAGTGGCGGCGCTCACCGCCGCCGCGCTGGGCGTCGCCCTGCGGCTGACGGACACCACCGGCCAGGGCGGCTTCCGTGAGCTGCTGATCCGCGGCGAGCTGGGCTACGTCGCGACCTACGCCGCGGGCTCCTCGGCCGTGCTGACGCTCCTCGCGGAGCCCCGGATCAATGTGGGCCGGCTCCATCTGGAGGCCCGCCGGTCCAGCGCCCGTATCGGCGAACTGGTCGACGGCGCCCTCGACCGACTGGAGAACGCCTGACCCATGACCTCTCCGACCACACCACCGCGATCACCACGGGCGTCCGGAACTCACCGGGCTCCCGCCAGACGGAAAGGAAGTGCGACATTCATGGCCACCACCGAAGCCGCCCTCAAGGAAGCCACGACCCTGATAGAGGGCGCCCTCGGGGCCGCTCTCGTCGACTACTCCAGCGGCATGGCCCTGGGCACCGTCGGCGGCGGCAAGGACCTCGACCTGGCGGTCGCCGCGGCCGGCAACACCGATGTCGTCCGCGCCAAGGTCCGCACCATGGAACTGCTCGGCATCAAGGACGAGATCGAGGACATCCTGATCACCCTCGGCGGCCAGTACCACCTGATCCGGCTGCTCAAGGGACGCGGCAACGCCGGTCTCTTCCTGTATCTGGCGCTGGACAAGTCACGGGCGAATCTGGCGATGGCACGCCATCAGCTCAGGAAGATCGAGGCCGGCCTGGAGGTCTGAGGCGGACGGCGCCGCACCGCCGGTTCAGCGGCGGCGCCGTGCCCCGCCGGGCGCGGCGTCACCGGCGCCGGTGCCGGTGGTCCGGTAGCCCTTCACCAGCTTGCCGGTGGGCCGCCCGGTCCCGGCCCAGTCGGTACGTACCCACAGCAGCGCGTCGTCCCGGCGCTCGCGACGGCCCAGCCACGCCGCCTTGAGCCACAGCCCGGCGCCCGCGCCCGCCAGCGCCGCTCCACCGGCCACGGGCAGCGCGAACGAACTCGCCACGGCCAGCAGAAAACCGGCCGACAGCCACCAGCGGTGTGCCCGCCGCCAGTTCCGCAGGGTCACGGCGCGGTCCTGGAGATAGTCGAACTTCCCGGCGCGCGAGGCCCGTTCCGCCCACGCCGTGTATCCGCGCCGGCGTACGAGCGCGACGACGGCGGCGCACACCACGAAGAGCGCCGCACCGGCGTAGACACCGATCCTGCGCCCGGTCAGTCCGGGGATCAGGACCCCGATACCGGCGGCGAGCACCCCCAGCCACCAGAGCGGGACCGCACCGGCCCGTACGATCACTGCCACCCGTGCCAGAGACTGCCCTCCGCGCCCCACTGCCTGCCTCCTCATGCCTGTGTGTGGCGGCAGATTAATGGCGTTCTCTGAACATTTCGTGAGAACGGAAAAAGCTCACCCGGGCTTCGCGCGCTCACCGATTCCCTCCGGCTCCGCTCCGGCTCACGACGGCCGGCCGCGAGGCCTCCGCCTACTCGACGAACAGCCCGCGCGCCGCCGCGCGCGCGTCGAAGTCCTCCAACCGCGCCTGCGCGTCCGGCAGGTCGTCGCACATCGCCTCCAGCAACACCCGTCCCAGCAGCATCGGCGCACACGCCGTGTCGAACGCGAGGCCCGTGCCGACGGCCGCGGGAATCAGCAGATCGCTGTGTTTGGCGACCGGCGCGAAGGCGGAATCGGCGACCGTCACCACGGTCAGTCCGGCCGACCGCGCGTACGCCAGCGTCTCCACGACCTCCTTCGGATGGCGCGGCAGCGCGAAGCAGAGCAGCGCGCTGGCACCCGCTTTCAGCGCCGCGTCGATCCGGTCCGGCAGCATCGTGCCGCCTTCGTCCAGCAGCCGTACGTCCGGATGGACCTTGGCCGCGAAGTACGAGAAACCACGGGCCTGCGAGGAGGCCGCGCGCAGGCCGAGCACCGGCAGCGGCCGAGAGGCGGCGAGCAGCCGGCCGGCCCGCTCGACCGGTGCCGGGTCCGCGAGAAGCTCGGCGAGATGCCGCAGATTCTCGATCTCGCCCTGGACGGCCTGCTGGTACTCGTTGTACGCGGACTCGCCGCCCGCCGGCTCGGCGGGCGCCACCTCCCGCAGATGTCTGCGCAGCGCCGGATAGCCGTCGAAGCCGAGCGCGACCGCGAAGCGGGTGACGGACGGCTGGCTGACTCCGGCCAGCTCCGCCAGCTCGACGCTCGACAGGAACGGCACGTCCGCGGCCCGCCGCACCATGCTGTGCGCGATGCGCCGCTGCGTGGGGGTCAGCCGGTGGCCCTCGAAGAGCTGCTGGAGTCGGGCGGCAGGGCTGTCGCTCATGCGATCCCCCTTGTGATGTCGTGGCTCTGGTTGTCCGCCGGATCATCCGTCGGACCGGACCGCGGGCCGCCCACCAGGCCGGCGAACCGGTCGAGCAGCGCGGCTGCCGCCGTCACATCATCGGTCAACGGCCGGTCGGAGACCGCCTCGTCGAGCACGGTCTCGGCCAGTCCGAAGGCCCGGCCGACCGGAAGATCGGGCTCCGGCCGCAGCCCGCGCTGGCGCAGCGCTCTTACGGCGGCGACGAGTTCACAGCCGACGACCAGGCGGTACGCGCTGCCCGCCCGCAGTGTCTGGCGTGCGGCCAGCGAGGCGAAGCTGGCCTGCTCCTCCACGCCTCGGGACAGTACCGCGTGGCCGAGCGAGGCCGGCGCGGAGTACGCCCGCAGATCACCGAGGGCCGCTCCGGCCGCGTACTCCAGGATCATCACGCCGGAGCTGGCGGCTTCGGCGTCGGCGAGGAAGGGCCGCAGCCGGGTGAAGGCGGGCTCGTTCAGTGCGGAGAGCCGGGAGGTGGACAGGCGCGCGGTCTGGACGAGCGAGAGCCTGAAGTGATCCAGCGCCAGCGCGAGTTGGGCCAGATAGAAGCCACCGTGGTGATAGGCGGCGGGGATCGGGTCCGCCTCTGTACCGGCGATGATCAGCGGATTCTCGGCCGCGGCGTTGATCTCGACGGCGAGCGTGCTCTCCAGCGCGTCGGCCGCGTCGCGCGCCGGACCGTGGATCTGCGGTACGCAGCGGAAGCCGTACGGGTCCTGGATCCGGCCGAGTGGCGGTCCGGGCCGCGCGGGCGCGCCGAGGATCCGGCGCATCCTGGCGGCGACGGCGTACGAGCCCGGGTGCCGGCGGGCCGCGTGCACGGGCTCCGCGTACGCCTCGTAGGAGCCGTCGACGGCCAGCAGCGAGAGAGCGGCGACCAGTTCGGTGGCGGCGATGAGACGGCGCAGCTCGTCAAGGGCGAGCGCGGACTGACCCAGTGTCAGGGCGTTGCTGCTGATCAGCGCGAGGGCGTCGTTGTTGTCGAGAAGCTGCGGCTCCGGCGGTCGGCCGCCGCGCCAGGGATGTTCGCCGGCGAGAGCGAGGCCCATCTGGGCGAGGGCCGCGATGTCGCCCGTGCCGACCGAACCGAATTCGTTCACCACGGGATACGCGCCGCACTCCAGTGCCTGGCAGAGCGCGGTGACGACGCTCGGCCGCAGCCCCGCGCCTCCGGCGAGAAGCTGGTTGGCCCGTACGGCGAGCATGGCCCGGACCTCACGGGCGGGCAGCGGTTCGCCGATCGCGCCCGCGTGGCTGCGCAGCAGGCGCAGGCCGTGATCGGCGGCGGCCTCGGTGGGCACGGCCTCGGTGCGGTTGGCGCCGACGCCGGTGGAGCGGCCGTACACCCGGCCGGAGGCGGCCAGTTCACGCGCGACGTGCCAGGTCAGCTCGACACGCTTCATCGCCTCGGTGCCGGGTACGGGACGGGCGGCGCCGTCGGCCAGCCTGACGACATCGGCGACCGGGAGGCTCTGTCCGTCCAGTACGACGAGGGCCGTGCTCGCGGCCGGCGAGTCCATCATGTGGGACGACATCATGCGCGAATGCCTCCTATTCGGACGCTACGTCTTGCCCTGTGGTCATCCGTAACCAGTGATTTACCCGAGGGCATTGACAATCTATTCAGTCACCAAGAACTCTGCATGACTATATGCAAGCCGGGCAAGGGACGAGTGATGATCGAATTCGACACCGTGCACAAACGCTTCCCGAACGGCACCACGGCGGTCCACGACCTCACGCTGGAGATGCCGGAGGGCGGCATCACCGTCCTGGTCGGCTCCTCCGGATGCGGTAAGACGACCACGCTTCGCATGATCAACCGGATGGTCGAGCCGACCTCCGGCACCATCCGGCTGGGCGGCAGGGACGTCCTGCGGCAGGACGCCGCCGAGCTGCGCCGCGGCATCGGCTATGTCATCCAGCAGGCGGGGCTCTTTCCGCACCGCACGGTCCTCGACAACATCGCGACCGTGCCGCTGCTGCTGGGCTGGGGCCGGAAGAAGGCCCGGACCAGAGCGGCGGACCTGCTGGAGACGGTCGGGCTGACCGCGGAGACCGGCAAGCGCTATCCGCACCAGCTCTCCGGCGGCCAGCAGCAGCGCGTCGGCGTGGCCCGCGCGCTCGCCGCCGATCCGCCGGTGCTGCTGATGGACGAGCCCTTCGGCGCGGTCGACCCGGTCGTACGGACCCAGCTCCAGGACGAACTCCTCCGCCTCCAGCAGGAGTTGAACAAGACCATCGCCTTTGTCACCCATGACATCGACGAGGCGGTACGGCTCGGCGACCGCATCGCCGTCTTCCGTACCGGCGGCCATCTCGTGCAGTGCGCCACGCCCACCGAACTGCTGGCCCGGCCGGCGGACGACTTCGTCGCGGACTTCCTCGGCGCGGAACGCGAGCTGAAGCTGCTGTCGCTGACGACACTCGGTGACCTGCCACGGCAGCGGGCCACCACGGTACGGGCGGACGAGCCTCTTCCGCGGCCCGGCTCCGGACCGCATCTCGTCGTCTCCGCGAAGGACGAACCGCTCGGCTGGCTCGACCCGGACACCGCGCGTGGAGCTGACCGGTCCGGCGACGCGCCGCTGGGACCGGTACGCCCGCTGCGCGACACCGACTCGCTGCTCGCGGCCCTCAACGAGTCGATCGCCTCTCCGGCCGGCCTGATCGCGCGGATCGACACGGACGGAGTCCTGACCGGCGTCACCTCCCGCGAGACGGTCCACGAACACGCGGGCCGCCGCCACCAGGAGGCGGCGCGGGCCGCGACCCGCACCACCGCCGCCACCGGTGACGGGAGCGCGACCGTATGACCATCGAGTGGGCCTGGATATCCGGCCACGCGGGCGATCTCACCACCCTCACCCTCTCCCATCTCCAGGCCGCGTTGACAGCCGTCCTCCTCGGACTGCTGATCTCACTGCCGCTGGCCGTCCTCGCACACCGGGTCCGCCCGCTGCGCGGCTTTCTCCTCGGGCTCTCCAATGTCCTGTTCACGATCCCGTCCATCGCGGTCTTCGTGCTGCTGCTCCCGGTCTCGGGACTGACCAGGACCACCACCGTCATCGGTCTGACGATCTACACGCTCGTCGTCCTGCTGCGGAACACCGTCGAAGGGCTCGACTCCGTCCCGGCCAGGGCCCGCGAGGCCGCGGTCGCCATGGGCACACGCCCGCTGCGGACACTTCTCACCGTCGAACTGCCTCTCGCACTCCCGGTGATCATGGCCGGCGTACGGATCGCCACGGTCATGTCGATCTCGCTCGTCAGCGTCGCCACGTACATCGGCGACGGCGGCCTGGGCCAGCTCTTCACCGACGGTTTCCAGCGCGACTTCCCGACGCCGGTGATCGCCGGCGTCGTGCTGACGCTGCTGCTCGCCCTTGCCGCGGACGCGCTGCTGGTGGCCGTGCAGTACGTCCTCACTCCCTGGACCAGGCAGCGGCACGCACAGCGCGGGAGGGCCTGACCCGACATGTACGAACTCTTCAAGGACCTCGGCTCCTGGCTGGTGTCGGGCGAGCAGTGGACCGGCTCCGACGGCATCGGCCACCGCCTCACCGAGCATCTCCAGTACTCCCTGCTCGCGACCCTGATCGCCGCCGCCATCGCACTGCCCGTCGGACTGCTCATCGGGCACACCGGCCGAGGCGCGTTCCTCGCCATCAATCTCGCCTCGTTCGGACGGGCCCTGCCCACCGTGGGCCTGGTCGTGCTGGTCTTCCTGGCCGGCGGCCTGTCCATGACCCCGGTGTATGTGGCGCTGGTCGCCCTCGCCGTCCCGTCCATCGTGACCAACACCTACGCGGGCATGACCGCCGTCGACCCGGAGGTGAGGGACGCGGCACGCGGCCAGGGCATGCGCGGCCGTCAGGTGCTGGTCCAGGTCGAGATCCCGCTCGCGCTGCCGCTGATCATGACCGGGCTGCGGCTCGCGCTGATCCAGGTGGTGGCGACGGCGACCATCGCCGCGTACGTCAGCTTCGGCGGACTCGGCCGGTATGTCTTCGACGGTCTGGCCCAGCGCGACCTCGTCCAGGTGCTGGGCGGCGCGGTGCTGGTCGCGGTCGTCGCCGTCGTCCTCGATCTGGCGCTGTCCGCACTCCAGCGCGTCCTCTTCCGCCACCGCACCGCCTGAGGAGAACCACACATGAACCGCAGGACTCTGCTCGGCGGCCTGTTCGCCGCGGCCTCCGTACCCGTACTCGCCGCGTGCGGCAGCGGCATCACCTCCCTGGACGGCCAGGGAGGCGGCGGCGCGGGCGGCGGCTCCAGCGCCGGCGGCATCACCATCGGCACGGCCAACTTCACCGAGAACCAGATCCTCGGCCGGCTCTACGCGGTCGTGCTCGAAGCCGCCGGTGTGAAGACGACCGTCCGGCCCAACCTCGGCACCAGGGAGATCCTGATCCCCGCGCTCAGGGGCGGTGACATCGATCTGCTCCCGGAGTACCAGGGCGCGCTGCTGCACTATCTCGCGCCGAAGGCGACCGCGACCGAGGAGGGCGAGATGCAGAACGCACTCGCCGTCGCGCTCCCGACGGGCCTCCAGGTCCTCCCGTACGGCAAGGCAGAGGACTCCGACGCCTTCGCCGTCACCCGCGAGACCGCCGAGAAATACGGCCTCAGGACACTCGCCGACCTGGCGAAGCAGAACGGCAGGCTGGTCATCGGCGCCGCGCCCGAGGTGAAGACGCGGGTCGTGGGCGTCGTCGGACTGAAGGACGTGTACGGCGTGGACTTCAAGGAATTCAAGTCCCTGGACTCCTCGGGCCCGCTGGTGAAGGGCGCGCTGAAGAAGGGCGATGTGGATGTCGCCAACCTCTTCACCACGGACACGGACATCGCCGCCGAGGGCTGGGTGGTGCTCTCCGATCCGAAGAACCTCGTCCCGGGCCAGCATGTCGTCCCGCTGATCGCCGACCGCAAGGCGGACTCGACCGTACGCAGGGCGCTGGCCCGGCTGGGCAACACGCTGTCGACGGAGGACCTCACCGAGCTGAACCGCCAGGTGGACAAGGACAAGAAGGACCCGGAGGACGTGGCCGCGGCCTGGGCGGCCGGCCGCGGACTGACGAAGAAGGCGTAGCCGAGAAGCGCCTCCGGCGGGTCGTAGCCGCGCGGATGGTCCGTGTCGTCCCGGACCGTCCGCGCGCGGCACTGCTGGCGGAGCGTGTCACCTCGCGCACGACGGAGTGACACGCTCCCGACGGCCCTGAGGGCCTGTCCTCTGTCCCGTCAGTCCTTGGTCCCGTCCACGATCACCGGCGCGCCGTTCGCGCCCGTACCGCACGGCACCGCGTACACGGCGTTCGCCTTCGCGGCCTCCTTGAACGCCTCGATGCACTGGTTCCTCAGCACCCGGTCGGTGAGCGACCGTTCCAGGATCCCGTTGGCCTTGGCCATGCCCTCGGCCTCGATCCGCCGGCGCTCCGCCTCGGCCTTCGCCGTGCGCGACGCCTCGACCGCGCGCTCGGTGGCCTGCTCCTGCTGGATCTTCTTGTCTATCTGCTGCTGAAGCTGGTCGGACGGCCGCACATTGCGCAGGTTGACATTGGTGACATCGATACCGCGGGGCTTCAGCCGCTCCTTGATCAAGGTCTCGATCTCCGAGGCTATGGCCTGCCGGCCGGAGGCATAGCCCTCCTCACTGCTGTGCTTGGCGAAGACATCGCGGACGATCTCCCGGCTGTCCGGCAGCACCAGCCGCTCCTGAATCGCGTCCTGGCTGCCTGCCAGCCGGTACAGCTCCACGGCGTTCGACGGCGTGACCGCCCACTTGACGGTGACGTCCGCGTACAGCACGCCGCCCTGCGAGGAGCGCACCTCGACCACGTCCTTGTCGTTGAGGTTGAGGTCCACCGGGCGCGTGGAGAAGGTCGTCACATCGGTGAAGGGCGTCTTCAGGTGTATCCCGGACCGCAGCGGCGTGCCGGTCTTGCCGAAGAGGACCGGCACGCCGACCTCGTAGGCACTCACCACATACACGCAGCTCATGACCCCGAAGGCCAGCCCAGCCAGTCCGGCCAGCGCGGCGCCGAGTTTCCAGCCGCCGGAGCGGCCGCGGGCGAGTACGGCCAGCACGACGGCCGCGATGATGAGCACGATGGACAGCACGAACACAGGACGGTCCCCCCAGGTGTGGTGAAGTTCGAACCCTGGCGGCCGCCACTCACCAAAAGTGGCTCCCCCGCCGCGAGTTGGCGCATCGTAGCCGGACACTTGGCCGGTCCGGGCGACGAGACGCTGTACGAATCCCTACAGCCGTGTCACAAGATTCGCCGCACCCGGCTCACCGCCTCGCCCGCGGGCCCGCTGCCGCCACGCCGGGCGATCGGCGCCACCGGACCGGACGTAAGGTGAATACAGATCTCATCGCTCTGCCGGGCCGCCGGGACGGAAAGCCTTATGACCGGAGAGAAGAGAAGCAGCGTCACGACCAACGACGGTGTACGCATCGCCTATACCGAAGCCGGCGACGGCGCTCCCCTGGTGCTGATTCCTGGTATCGCGCAGAGCGCCGCCGAATTCCGGAAGCAGACCGACGATCTCAGCCAGGACCACCGTGTGATCGCCATGGACCCGCGCGGGCACGGCGAATCCGGGAAGCCGGACCATGGTTACCGGGTCTCCCGGCTCGCCGCCGACCTCCGGGATCTCATCGAGGCGCTGGATCTCCGGAATATCACGCTGCTGGGCCATTCACTCGGCTGCACGGTGATCTGGTGTTATTGGGACCTGTTCGGAGGCGACCGCGTCAGCCGTCTCGTCCTGGTGGACCAGGCGGCCGTGGTCGCGGCCGATCGCGTACCGGAAGACCAGGCGGCCGAACTCGGCGCGATTTTCACCGCGGACATGGCTCTCGGAATCGCCGCCTCACTTCGCGGAGCCGACGGCGCCGACTTCTGGCGCGCGCTCGTCGACACGATGCACACTCCGTCGCTCAGCGCCGCGGACGCCGACTGGATCGTTCAGCAGAACGCACGGCTTCCGCTGGAGCACACCGCCACCCTGCATCTCGACCACTACGGAAACGACTGGCGCGACGTGCTGCCGCGGATCACCGTGCCGACCCTGGTCATCGGCGGTGCGGTGAGCATCTTCGCGCCGAGCGTCGCGCGAAGGACGGCTTCACTGATTCCGGGCGCGGAGGTGCGTGTCTTCTCCGAGGCCGAGGCCGGGAGTCATCTGATGTTCTGGGAGAACGCCGAACTCTTCAACGCCGTCGTCCGCGACTTCGTCTCGCGCACGGATTCGCCCGGTGCGGGGCCGGCCTCCTGAAAGAAGCCGGCCAGTGCCGGAGTCGTCCGGCGGATCACCTGTCTCGCGGAGTCACATAGGTGTTCTCCTCGTAGCGGCTGCCCACCGGAGCCGCGATCGAGCTGAGCCGGTCGATCTGTTCCGGAGTCAGTCTCACGTCCAGGGAGCCGAGATTCTCCTCCAGCCGGGACACGCGCTTGGTCCCCGGGATGGGAACGATGTCCTCTCCCTGCGCCAGCAGCCACGCTATGGCGACCTGCGCGGGCGTGGCACCCGCGTCCGTGGCGACGGCCTGGACCTCGTCGACGATGCGCATGTTCTGGTCGAAATTCTCGGCGCTGAACCGCGGATTGTTCCGGCGCCAGTCGTCCGTACCGAGGTCGTCCCTGGAACGAATCCTGCCGGTCAGGAATCCACGGCCCAGCGGAGAATACGCGACAAATCCGATGCCGAGCCGCCGCAGCAGCGGAAGGATCTCCTCCTCGGCATGACGCGTCCACAGGGAGTATTCGGTCTCCAGCACGCTGATCGGATGTACGGCGTGGGCCCGGCGGATCTGTTCCGGCAGAGCCTCGGAAAGCCCGAGGTGTCCGACCTTTCCCTCGATCACCAGCTCGCCCATCGCTCCCACCGTCTCCTCGATCGGAATATCGGGATCGACACGGTGCTGGTAGTACACATCGACGTAGTCGGTGCCGAGCCGCCTGAGCGACCCCTCCAGTGCCAGCCGGACATTCTCCGGACTGCTGTCGAGAGTGTCCGTCCTGTCGCCGTTCGGATGCGAGATGAAACCGAACTTCGTCGCCACCACCGCGCGGTCACGGCGGTCCGCTATCGCGCGGCCCACCAACTCCTCGTTCGTATAGGGACCGTAGGCTTCCGCGGTGTCCAGCAGATTGACACCGAGGTCGAGCGCCCGGTGGATGGTGCGGATCGACTCGTTGTCATCCATGGCGGATTGCGTGTAGAAAGCCGACATTCCCATGCATCCGAGGCCCATGCGGGAAACGTCCATTCCAGGAATCGCGGCATGCTCCATATGATCAGCCTCCTTCGTCAGGAACGAATCACAAGTTTATGTCCGGCCTGCCCGCACGGCATTTCCGTCCGCCGGAATTCCGTTCCCAGCGGTCGCACGCATACCGGAAACACATACCGGAAACGGTTTTTGACCCGTCCCGGTGGAACACGGCGCGGTGTCCGTACCGGCGGGAGCGGCGGTCCGTCCGACCGGGCCGGCCAGGAACCGGTGCGGTCGACCGGAGACAAAGAGGGGTGCTAGCCCCACTGTTCGGGACGCTTTCCGCTCCTACCGTGACTGTCATGGAAGCCCGCGATCCTGAGCTCAAGAAGGAGCTCGACGCCACCCTTCAGGCCCGCAGAGAGCTGGGACCGGAGTACGAGTCCGCGCTCATCGAGTCGTTCCTGGAGAAGGTCGAGCGGCGACTCGACAGTACGACGGACCGCCGCGTCCGGCGCCGGCTCGCCGAGCAGCAGATGGTGGTGGCCCGTGGCGCCCGTTCGCCGAGCCCGGCGGAGGGGTTCGGTGAGCGCTTCGGGTTCGGCGTCATCTCGCTCATCCTCGCCATCCCGCTCTCCGCGATAGCCGCCGTCCAGACGGGCTTCAAGGGCCTGGTCGTCTGCTGGCTGGGCATCGTCGCGGTGAACACGGTGCACGCGGCCCGGCAGTGGCCCTGGAGGCCGCGCGGGCACCGCGAGGCGTCCGACTGGGAGGACTGAGCGCGGCGGTCGCCGGAGAAAGGTCGCCGGAGAAAGGGTCACCGGCGACCGTTCACGCGCGCGAATTCGCCGGGAGAGCCGGAGAAATCCGCCGGGAGAGTCAGGAAGAGAAGAGATAGTCGCGGGGACCGCCGCACCCCCGTTGCCGGGGGGCGGGACGACGGCGGTCCCCGCGAGGGACACGGTCCGGGTCAGGGCCGACTCCGTGTCCAGGCGTCCATGGAGGTCCGGGAGCCGCTCCGGAGGTCCTTGACGCCGACAACCACCAATGTGCCGGACGCTTGTTAAGCGGGTGCTGCGCGGACGTGTCGCGCTCGTACCACTTTCGCGAATCCCCGTGCCGTCCCTCGCTACTTCGCGCCCTTGGAGAGGTACGCCAGCAGATCCTGCCTGCTCACGACGCCTGTCGGCTTGCCTTCGACCAGCACGATCGCGGCGTCCGCGCCGTCCGGTCCGCTCAGCGCGGCCATCAGGTCGGCCACCGGTTCGCCGGAGCCGACCTGCGGCAACGGCGCGGACATGTGCTTCTCCAGCGGGTCGCCGAGCGAGGCACGCTGAGTGAACAGCGCATCCAGAAGTTCACGTTCCACGACGGAACCGATGACCTCCGCGGCCATCACGTCCGGATGTCCGGCGCCGGGCTTCACGATCGGCATCTGCGACACGCCGTACTCCCGCAGGACCTCGATGGCCTCGCCGACCGTCTCCTCCGGGTGCATATGGACGAGGGTCGGGATGGGACCTTCCTTGTACTGGAGGACATCCGCGACGCGCGGCGCGTCGCCGTCCTGCTCCAGGAAGCCGTAGTCGTTCATCCACTCGTCGTTGAAGATCTTGCTGAGATAGCCACGGCCGCTGTCCGGCAGCAGGACGACCACCACATCGTCCGGGCCGAGCCCTTCCGCGACCCGCAGCGCGGCCACGACCGCCATCCCGCAGGAGCCGCCGACCAGCAGGCCCTCCTCCTTGGCCAGGCGCCGGGTCATCTGGAAGGAGTCCTTGTCGGACACGGCGACGATCTCGTCCGTCACCGTACGGTCGTACGCGGTCGGCCAGAAGTCCTCGCCGACGCCCTCGACCAGATAGGGCCGCCCGGAACCGCCGGAGTAGACCGATCCCTCGGGGTCGGCGCCCACGACCCGGACGCGCCCTTCGCTGATCTCCTTGAGATAGCGGCCGGTGCCGGAGATGGTGCCGCCCGTGCCCACACCCGCGACGAAATGGGTGATTCTTCCGTCCGTCTGATCCCACAGTTCGGGACCGGTGGTCTCGTAGTGCGAGCGAGGATTGTTCGGATTGCTGTACTGGTCGGGCTTCCAGGCGCCCGGCGTCTCGCGGACCAGCCGGTCGGAGACGTTGTAGTACGAGTCAGGGTGCTCGGGATCGACCGCCGTCGGGCAGACGACCACCTCGGCGCCGTACGCCCGCAGGACATTGATCTTGTCCGTGGAGACCTTGTCAGGGCAGACGAAGACGCACTTGTAGCCCTTCTGCTGCGCCACGATGGCGAGGCCGACGCCGGTGTTGCCGCTCGTCGGCTCGACGATCGTGCCCCCGGGTTCGAGCTCGCCGCTCTGCTCGGCCGCCTCGATCATGCGAAGGGCGATACGGTCCTTCACCGAACCGCCGGGGTTGAAGTATTCGACCTTGGCCAGGACTGTCGCCTGAATGCCCTTGGTCACGCTGCTCAGCTTCAGCAGCGGGGTATTGCCAACCAGACTGATCATCGAGTCGTGGAATTGCACCGTTGTCTCCGGGGTCTCCGTGATGGTCCGGCCAGCGTATGCGTCCGCGCGTGAGATTGGGCGACGGTCCTTGCGGGGCAGTTAGCTGATGTACGTACTCGTAAGTACGGCAGGGAGGAGGCTCGGACTGTGTCGAGGGCGAGGGTGGCACGGCGGATCGCCGCCGGAGCGGCCTACGGCGGCGGGAGCATCGGCCTGCTCGGGGCGGCGGGCGTCGGCGTACTGCTGGCGGAGGTACAGCTTGCGAAGCGGTCGGTGGGCGGCGGGGTCGCGCCGCTCCCGCCCAGCGGCGACGGGTGGTACGGGCTGGCCTTCGGGCACACCGAACCGCTGCGGATGGGGATGCTCGGCGATTCCACGGCGGCGGGCCAGGGAGTGCGCCGGGCCGGGCAGACTCCGGGCGCGCTGCTGGCCTCGGGGCTCGCGGCGGTCGCGGAGCGCCCTGTGGACCTGCGCAATGTGGCGCTGCCGGGGGCCAGGTCGGACGATCTGGACCGCCAGGTGTCGCTGCTGCTGTCGGAGACGGCCCAGGTGCCGGACGTCTGCGTCATCATGATCGGCGCCAATGACGTGACCCACCGGATGTCGGCGACACGCTCCGTGCGTTATCTCGCGGCGGCGGTACGGCGGCTGCGTACGGCCGGGGCGGAGGTGGTCGTCGGCACCTGCCCTGATCTCGGCACCATCGAGCCGGTGTACCAGCCGCTGCGCTGGCTGGCCCGCCGCGTGAGCCGCCAGCTCGCGGCGGCCCAGACGATCGTGGCGGTCGAGCAGGGCGCCCGCACGGTGTCCCTGGGCGACCTGCTGGGCCCGGAGTTCGCCGCCAATCCGCGCGAGCTGTTCGGCCCGGACAACTACCATCCGTCGGCGGAGGGCTATGCCACCGCCGCGATGGCGGTACTGCCCACGCTGTGCGCCGTGCTGGGCCTGTGGCCGGAGACGGACCGCCTGGACGCGTCCCGCGACGAGGACATGCTCCCGGTGGCGAAGGCGGCCTCGGCGGCGGCCTCGCAGGCGGGCACCGAGGTCACCGGCGCCCGTGCTCCCTGGGCCCTGCTGAAGCACCGCCGACGCCGTCATCTCCCGACCACGGCGGAAGCGACACCGACGGAAGTGCGCCCGGCTTGAACGCCGCCTGACGCATGGCGCCGTCCCGCCGTCGACCGGCTCCGCTCCTCCACTGAGCGAGCGCTTAGAAAAGAGGTCCGCATCACACGTCCGGCCCGGTGACCCGCGCACTACGTACGGGTAACTTCCCCGTCAGTACCGCCTTCTTTCCGTACCGCCTTCTTTCCGTACCGCCTTCTTTCCAGCCCGTCGCCCGACGCCGGCCATCCGGCACGGCGCTGGGGCGCGACCCTCTCTGGAGCCCTGATGCCCGAAGCCGTGATCGTCTCCGCCGCCCGTTCTCCCATCGGCCGGGCCTTCAAGGGCTCGCTCAAGGAACTGCGGCCCGACGACCTGACCGCCACGATCGTCCAGGCCGCGCTCGCGAAGATCCCCGAGCTCGACCCACGCGACATCGACGACCTGATGCTCGGCTGCGGTCTGCCCGGCGGAGAACAGGGCCACAATCTCGGCCGTATCGTCGCCGTGCGGATGGGGATGGACCACCTTCCCGGCTGTACCGTCACCCGCTACTGCTCCTCCTCCCTCCAGACCTCCCGGATGGCGCTGCACGCCATCAGGGCCGGCGAGGGCGACGTCTTTGTCTCGGCCGGTGTCGAGATGGTGTCGCGTCAGGTCAACGGCTCGTCGGACGGCATGCCCGGCACCCACAACCCGCTCTTCGCGGACGCCGAGGCGCGGACCGCCGCCGTCGCGGCGAGCGAAGGAGCCGAGTGGCACGACCCGCGCGAGGACGGCCTGGTCCCGGACGCCTACATCGCGATGGGCCAGACCGCCGAGAACCTGGCCCGGCTCAAGGGCGTCACCCGTCAGGACATGGACGAGTTCGGCGTACGGTCACAGAACCTCGCCGAGGAAGCCATCAAGAACGGCTTCTGGGAGCGCGAGATCACGCCCGTGACCACGCCGGACGGCACGGTCGTCAGCAAGGACGACGGCCCGCGCGCCGGCGTCACGATGGAAGGCGTACAGGGCCTCAAGCCCGTCTTCCGCCCGGACGGTCTCGTCACGGCCGGCAACTGCTGCCCGCTCAACGACGGCGCCGCCGCGCTCGTGATCATGTCCGACACCAAGGCACGCGAGCTGGGCCTGACACCGCTGGCCCGGATCGTCTCCACCGGCGTCACCGGCCTGTCGCCGGAGATCATGGGATACGGCCCGGTCGAGGCGTCCAGGCAGGCGCTCTCCCGCGCCGGACTGACCATCGGCGACATCGACCTCGTCGAGATCAACGAGGCGTTCGCCGCCCAGGTCATCCCGTCGTACCGGGATCTGGAGATCCCGCTGGAGAAGCTGAACGTCAACGGCGGCGCCATCGCCGTCGGTCATCCCTTCGGCATGACCGGCGCCCGGATCACCGGCACACTGATCAACAGCCTTCAGTTCCACGACAAGCAGTTCGGCCTGGAGACCATGTGCGTCGGCGGCGGTCAGGGCATGGCGATGGTCATCGAGCGGCTGAGCTGAGGCGCGGCACCCCAACGCCTTGAGAAGAAACGAAACATCGAAAAACAGCGGAGCGTAGCCGGACGACCCTGCACGGTGCCCGCCAACCCCGCCGATCCCCAGTTGTGACTGAATCTCCCCCAGGATGTGACCTATCTCCGGGGGAGATTCATTTGCCCAGGTCAGATAGGCAATCAGGCTAAACATAAGGCCCAAAGACCTGTCCAATTCGTGACGTAATGCACTGACAGCGGGCGTCCGCCACCGACAAGCTGAGGTAGGAAGTCGGGGGTATCGATTGGAATCGGGAGTAGTCAGTGAGCGCCATGTCTCTTGCCTTGCTGCTGACCACGGCCGCCGCCACGGCTGTGGGCGTGGCCGCCCTGCACGCCGCTCATGGGCTGCGCCAGCAGGTCACCGCCCTGCGCGATGACCTGGCCGCGGCGAACCCGAGCGGCCTCTCCGCCGCCGTACCGCATGCGAGAAGCGCGAACCACACCGACGACATACGAACCGCCGTGGCCGAGGCCCTCGCCGAGGAGCGTGAGCGCGAGCTGGCCGAGGCACGCGCCTTCTGGGCCGCCCAGGAGGCCAGGGACGCCACCGACGCGCCGTCACTGCTGACCGGACTGCCCGGCCTCGGCACCGACGACGCCGGGTTCTATGTGCCCCGTCAGGTGGACTTCGTCGGCGTGGAGGCCCTGGATCTCGACGCCGCGGAGGGATTCGACGATTTCTCCGACTGTCCGGACCTCACCGAGGTCAGTGGTGTGAGCGAGGTCGGCGAGAGTGTTGAGGAGTCGCCCGAGCTGGCCGCCGCCCGCCGCAGGCACCCCTCGCATCCGGATTTCGTGCCCGTACGGACACCCGTTGTCAACGACCATGAGCGTACCGTCGCGCGGCTCGAAGAGCTCGCCGAGACCCGTATGGCCCTCGCCGACGTACGCCCTGGACCGCTGGGCACGCTCGACGTCTACGTCTTCGCCGACGGCACCACGCTCTGCATGACTCCGGGCCACCGCGAGACCGCCGAACGCCTCGCCGACGCGCTGCGCGCGGGCGACGCCCCGTTTCTGCTGGGCGGCTCCGGCGTCTCCGGCGCGTACAGCCTGACCTTCTCGTGCGGTAGTGCAGCCGACGCCGGCGCCGACGCCTCGGAGCACATCTACATCCTGGCGGACCGCGTCATAGCGTCGCTCTAGCCACCGCCCGCCCGACCGACCGCACGGCCTCGTCCAGCTCCACCACGGACGGGGCCGTTCGCAGCGCCTCGGCCAAGTCTCCGGCCGCGACGGTGAGTTGGTCGGCGACCGCGAAGACACCGGCGTCCGGCATGATTCTCGGCTCCTCGCCGGGAGCGTCGAGCCGCTGGGCCCGTACGGAGAGTTCCCTGGCCAGAGCGAGCGCCTCCGCGGCGGCTCCCCGTTGCAGCCGGCTCTGCGGAGCGGCCCGCAGCCGGTCGGCGAATCGGTCCACGGCGGCCGTCAGCGGCGTTGTATCAAGCACATCGCGACCCTACGCGGCCGTCCCGCACTGTTGCCAACAGGCAAACCCTCAGGCACGGTGGCGTAAAGGACCAGTACGCGCAAAGCGTCCGGAGGCGCCGATGTCCCTTGTCTTCTCCGAAGAGACCCATCGCAATCTGCTCTCCCGCATCCCTCAATGCACCGGTCGCGAGATCTCCGACTGGCTTCGCACCGTAGAGGAAGGCCCCGCCCTCTTCCGTTTCGAGGAGAAGGTGAGCTGGCTGCGGAGCGAATACGACCTGGCGTACGGACACGCGAAAGCGATCGTCCACGAGTACGACCTGAGGCGGGCGGCGCGCCGTCTGCTCTGACCACGGCCGGACGGACCGGCGACAACGAGAAGGGGTCCGCGGGCTGATGCCCGCGGACCCCTTCTCGTCGCGATCTCTCGCGGCGGCCTGTGTCAGTCGTTGCCTTGCAGGATGGAGAGCAGCCGCAGCATCTCCAGGTAGATCCACACCAGGGTCACGGTGAGGCCGAAGGCCGCCAGCCAGGACTCCTCGCGCGGCGCGCCGTAGGCGATGCCGTCCTCGACCTGCTTGAAGTCGAGGGCCAGGAAGCAGGCGCCGAGGATGATTCCGATGACGCCGAAGAGGATGCCGAGACCGCCGCTGCGGAAGCCGAGACCGTCACCGCCGCCGAAGGCGGCGAAGATCAGGTTGACCACCATCAGGAGCAGGAAGCCCATGGCCGCGGCCATGACGAAACCGTAGAAGCGACGGGTGACGCGGATCCAGCGCATCTTGTACGCGAAGAGCACACCGGCGAAGACCGCCATCGTGCCCAGCACCGCCTGCGCCACCACACCCGGCGCGATGTAGGTGCTCACCGTGTTGCTGATGACTCCGAGGAAGACACCCTCGAAGGCGGCGTACGCCAGGATCAGCGCCGGGACCGGCTTGCGCTTGAAGGACTGGATCAGCGAGAGGACCAGCGCCACCAGCATGGCGCCGATCGCGATGCCGTACGACTTGCTGAGGTTGTTCTCGTCGATCGGCAGCAGGAACCACGAGAGGACCGCGGTGACCACGACCGTGCCGAGCGTCATGGCGGTACGGGCCACGACATCGTCGATCGTCATGACACCGGTGCGCGCGGGCGCCTGCGGCCCCGACCCGTACTGGGTGTCCTGCTGCGGCGCGTAAGGGTTGGTCGCGTACGGGTTGGTTCCAACGGCGGCGCCCCCGGCCTGCGGCGCCGCGTTGAAGCCCGCGTGGCCGTTGTCGCGGCTGAAGCCCCGTCGCGAGAAGACCGGGTTACTGCTCCTCATCTCACTCCTCCATGGCGGCCACCTTGCGCGGCCTCGCGTCAAGAGTAATAGGCGAGCAAAGGGAACACCCTAGTGCTCGGGGAGGATCTTTCCAGGATCGTGACGACAATGGCGTGCTACGCGTCACACCTGTCCGCCTGAGACAGGCTCACACCCGGCGCGCCGCCGCCGTCCTGGCCACAACGGCGCCTCGCCGGGCCTCCGGGCCCGTCAAGCGGATACGGCGCGGACCTCCGCCCGGCACGTACGGCCATGGGAGGTACGGCCGGCACGTCACCCGTGTAAGAAGGTGCGTGGCTCGCCGGTCGGTCGGCGGCGCTGGAACTCGTTGCCGCGCTGAGACCGGACGGCTGCCGGATACGGATCGGGGCGGGCCTTGCGGGGACCATCGCGGCGCTGGCACACCGTGCTGTGGCCGCGCCGGGCTCGATCGACAGCCGCGTGCTCTTGCTTCGCGGACGGTTACGGGACGGTCATGCCCGGCTGCCGACGTCGCCGACAGCCCCGAGCGCAGCCGCCCACGGAAACGGCCGCTTCTCACCCGGCTCGTTCGGCACGAAGCCGCCCGGTCCGTACAACACCGTGACACCGGCGCTCCGCAAGGTCTCCACCGACCGCTCGAACTGCGGGTGCTGCGCATAGGCCGCGTTCACGCACGGCATCGTCACCAGCGGGATCCGCTTCCCTATCCCCTCAGCCGCCACCCCGACCACGAACGACGACGTGATACCGAGCGCCCACTGATTGATCGTGTTCAGCGTGGCCGGCGCCACCAGGATCACATCCGCCGCCGGCCAAACGTCCGGCTCGCCAGGCACCTTGTATTCCGACCGCACAGGCCCGCCGGTCAACCGTTCCAACTCCGTGAGCTGACCGCCCAGCCAGTGCGCGGCGGTCGGCGTCAGCCCGAGGCGTACATTCCACCCGCGGTCCCGCGCGATACCGATCGCCTGAGCGATATCCAGTACGGGCGGCGCCGCGCTGCCGAACAGATACAGGGTCCTCGTCATACCGTCCAGTCGACCACACGCCAACGCCTCCGAACCGGGATGGCCGGAGGCCGTGCGGGCGTACCGTTCCAGATGACGAGTCAGGAACGGAGGTCATCGTGCCCTCGCTCGACGACGACCACACAGGCACCCGCATCAAGCGGGTACGGAAACTGGCCCACCTCACCCAGCGGCAACTCGCCGCCCGGATCCCGTTCTCGTACAGCCTTCTCAACCAAGTCGAGTGCGGCGCCCGAGCGGCGACCGCCGACTTCGTCGCGGCCGTCGCCCGCGCTCTCAAGGTCGACGTCACTGCGCTGACAGGACAGCCCTATGTGACCGAGCTGCGACAAGACCGCCTCGCCGAACTGGTCCGCCCGATCCGCGAAGCCCTGGACCTGTACGACCTCGGGGGCGATGACACGATCAGTGTCCGTCCGGTCCCTCGGCTCCTGGCCGCGGCGGACGAACTCTGCGCCCAAGTCCGTGCTACCCACCTGCGTAAGGCGGCCCGGGGACTGCCGACCGTGATCGCTGAGCTGACTTCGGCTGCGTGGCATGCCCCGTCCACTGAGCTGTGGCAGGCTCTCGGTTCCACGTACCGGACCGCTCACGACGTATCGGTGAAGCTGGGCTACTACGACCTGTCCGCCGTCGCTCTGGACCGTATGGACTGGGCGGCTCAGCGGGCCTCTGACCCGTGCCTCGCCGCTGTCCGCCAGTACATGCGCGCCCTCGTCTACTTCCGGGAGGGCGAATACACGATCGGGCAGCGCCTCATCGCAGCCGGACACCACGTCCTTGCCCAGGCCAGTGACACCCGTGAGGCGCACGCCGTCGCAGGCCAACTCCACCTGGGCGCGTCGGTCATCGCCGCCCGTGCCCGGAACGCGTCGGCAGTCGCGGCCAATATCGCCCAAGCCGCCGACATCGCCGACCGGATCGGTGACGCGTCGGATGTCCACTGGCTCTCCTTTGGGCCTGCCAACGTGGCCATGCACAAGATGAGTGCGGCGGTCGAGATGCGCCGCTACGAGGATGCGCTCAGCCAAGCCGACGGCATTCGGCTGCCTGCCGGTCTGGCCACATCGCGGCGCGCGCACTTCCTGATCGACCGGGCCCGCTCAGAGATGGAGACGGGCCGCACCGAGGCCGCGCTCAAAACCATCGTCGCCGCACGGAAGACAGCACCGGAGCAGACCCGGTACCACCCCGGAGCACGGGAGACGATCTCTGGTCTCGTGCACCACTCGCGCCGCGCTCCCGACACCCTCTCGAACCTCGCCTCGTGGGTCGGCCTGTAGCGCTCACAGCGCTCACAGAACTGTGAGCATTAAGCCCTTGCGCGGCCGTCACTCTGGACTCGCACCAGATCATCGACGAGCCGGGGACACCATGAGCGAGCCGCCGGACGTGCCGGCCACCGTTGCGGCCCAGCCGCCCATGGAGCGCCTGACGAAACGCCAGCGCCACGGCGCCGACTGCCTGTACTGCGCGGTCACGCTCCGACCGGGCGATGTCGTGGACCTCGGCGGACGTGAAGCGGAAGACGGCACCGTCTGGTCCCCGCGGGCGCACCCGCGCTGTGTGAAGGGCGCGCGCGACGATGAGCGCGCCGGCTGACCAGCGACAGGCGCACGTCGCGATGACGCCCACACACACCGCTGCGTACAACGCCGTCATGGGCCACGCCGCCGACCGCCCGGCGTCCGCCCGGCCACCGCCGTCCCGCCACTTCACCTGGTAGCCGGTGATCTCTCCGGCGGCTCGGTTTTTCCGCGCGGGCAGCCCGCCATGGTGTGACGCCAACCCCTGGTGTTCCCGCTGTGTTCCCAAGGGGAGTTTCGATACGGCCCTGAAATGGCCATTCTTCCAGGTCAGCGCCCATGCGGTGTGTGGTGCCCGGAGCCGGACTTGAACCGGCACGCCCGCGAGGGCAGCGAGGTTTAAGCTCGCCGTGTCTGCATTCCACCATCCGGGCAGGGCGCGCGGCTCCGCGTTGGCACACGAGCCTATCGGGACGCACCCGCCCGAACAGCCGAGTGACAACCCGATGTTGTCTTATTTTATTGACGTCTGAGGGTGCGTCAGTGCACGTAACGAGCCGTCGGCACATGCCGGGCGCGGATGGTCATGTCGTACCGCGGCGTATGGGAATGACGAAAAGTCGCCGTCCGGTCACTCATTTGGCACCGTCGCCCTCGCGGTGGAGACGCCCGGCGACGGTGTCATCCCCGAGGAGGACGGTCCGTCCCGGCGGTCAGACCCAAGGCTGCCCCGGGAACGGGCACGAGGGCTGACGACCCGCGGCGGCGCGGCCATGACGATGGAGTGATTCCCGCAGCACCGTCCGACAGGAGTGTCCTCCCGTGACCACCACACCGATCGCCCACCGCGCCACCGCCGTGGCCGCCCGCGCCTCCGATCTGTCGAAGGTCTACGGACTGGGCGAGACCCAGGTGGTCGCCCTCGACCATGTGTCGGTGGACTTCCGCCAGGGCGAGTTCACCGCGATCATGGGGCCGTCCGGCTCCGGCAAGTCCACCTTGATGCACTGCGTGGCCGGCCTGGACAGCTTCAGCGGCGGGTCGGTACGGATCGGTGAGACCGAGCTCGGCTCGCTCAAGGACAAGCAGCTCACGCAGTTGCGCCGGGACAAGATCGGCTTCATCTTCCAGGCCTTCAATCTGCTGCCGACCCTGTCGGCCCTGGAGAACATCACGCTTCCCATGGACATCGCGGGACGCCGGCCCGACAAGCAATGGCTGGAGCAGGTCATCACGATGATCGGGCTGTCCGACCGGCTCAGCCACCGGCCGACCGAGCTCTCCGGCGGTCAGCAGCAGCGCGTCGCCGTCGCCCGCGCGCTGGCCTCCCGGCCCGAGATCATCTTCGGTGACGAGCCGACCGGGAATCTGGACTCGCGTTCCGGCGCCGAGGTGCTCGGCTTTCTGCGCAACTCCGTACGGGAGCTGGGACAGACCGTCGTCATGGTGACGCACGACCCGGTGGCCGCCTCCTACGCGGACCGCGTCATCTTCCTCGCCGACGGCAGGATCGTCGACGAGATGCTCCATCCCACCGCCGACGGTGTACTCGACCGGATGAAGGCCTTCGACGCCAAGGGCCGTACGAGCTGACGCGCCGTCCGCCGGCACTCTCCGCCGGCTCCCGCCAGCCGCGTCCCTCCGCCCGCCCGGCCCATCCCACCAGGACTTCCACCATGCTCCGTACCGCCCTGCGCACTGTGCTCGCGCACAAGGCCAGGCTGCTGATGACCGTACTCGCCGTCATGCTCGGCGTGGCCTTCGTCTCCGGCACCCTGGTCTTCACCGACACCCTCGGCAACGCCTTCCGCAACCAGTCGGCGAAGAGCTACCGGGACATCGCCGTCGCCGTCACCTCGTACGACGGCCGCGACGACCGCGACGCCGCCGACGGCGCGCGGACTCCCGGCATCAGCGAACAGCTCCTCGGCGGGATCGGCGCCGTCGACGGCGTCGCCTCCGCCGTCGGACGCGTCGACGGTTTCGCCGGAGTCGCCGATCCGGACGGCAAGCTCATCGGCAACGGCTGGTCCAACAGCGGCGCCAACTTCGCGCCCGGCAAGGACGGCAAGGACCCCGCGTACACCTTCACCGACGGTTCGGGTCCGGTACGGGACGGCCAGATCGCCCTCGACAAGACCACCGCGGCCAAGGGGAAGTACCGGGTCGGCGACCGCGTGCGGGTCGCGACCAACGGACCGGTGAAGGAGTACAGCCTCACCGGGCTCTTCACCACCGAGGACGGCGCGGTCAACGCGGGCGGCAGCCTGGTCCTCTTCGACACGGCCGTCGCCCAGAAGCTCTATCTGGAGCCCGGCTTCTTCAAGGACGTCTCGGTCACCGCGGCGCCCGGCGCCTCCGACGGAGACATCCTTCGCGCCGTCAAGAGCCTGCTGCCGGAGAACGCCACGGCGGGGACCGGCCGGCAGCTCGCCGACGACCAGGCGGCCCAGATCGAACGCGGCCTGGAGAGCCTCAACCAGATGCTGCTGGCCTTCGCCGCCATCGCCCTGTTCGTCGGGATCTTCCTGATCTCCAACACCTTCACCATGCTGGTCGCCCAGCGCACCAGGGAGCTGGCGCTGCTGCGCGCCGTCGGCGCCTCCCGCCGCCAGGTCAAGCGTTCCGTGCTGATCGAGGCCGCGGTGGTGGGTGTGATCGCGTCGGTGGTCGGCTTCGTCCTCGGTGTCGGCCTGGCGACCGCGCTGCGCTCCGCGATGGGAGTCATCGGCGCGAAGGTCCCGGCGGGTCCGCTGGTGATCTCGCCGACCGCGGTCGGCGCGGCCCTCGGCGTCGGTGTGCTGATCACTCTGCTCGCCGCCTGGCTGCCCGCCCGCCGGGCCGCGAAGATCCCGCCGGTCGCGGCGATGAGCAGCGTGCACGCCGTGGCCACCACCCGGTCGCTGGTCGTACGCAACTCCATCGGCGGCGGACTGACGCTCCTCGGCGCCGCCGCGATCGTCGCGGGCGCCTCGGCCGGCTCCGACGGCCGGATGATCGTCGGAGCCGGCGCGTTCCTGGCGATGATCGGCATCATCGTGCTGATCCCGCTGTTGTCGCGTCCGGTCATCGCGCTGATACGGCCGCCGCTGGTCCGGTTCTTCGGAGTGTCGGGCAAGCTCGCCGCGCAGAACGCCGTCCGTAATCCGCGCCGTACCGGAGCCACCGCCTCCGCGCTGGCCATCGGTCTCACGCTGGTCACCGGGCTGTCGGTGCTCGGCGTCACGATCGGGCAGGCCGTCGACAAGATGACGACGGACAACATCCGGGCCGACTACATGGTGACGATGGCGGGCGGCGGCACGCTCGACACATCGGCGCTGGCCGCACTGGAGAAGACGCCCGGCGTGAGCGCGCTGTCCCCGACCCAGGGCGCCGGCCTGAAGCTGGCGGACAGGTCCGTCTACGCCGCCGCGGTCACTCCCGGCGACATCGCGAAGGTCTTCCACATCACGGTGGTCTCCGGCTCGCTGGACACGCTCGGCCGCGGCGGGCTGGCGCTCGACGAGAAGGCCGCGAAGTCCGGCGGCTGGAAGACCGGTGACACCGTGCCGGTGACATATGACGACGGGAAGACCGGCCGGCTGGAGGTCGGCGCCGTCTTCGCGGAGAACCAACTCCTCTCGCAGGTACTGATCTCGACCGACGCCGTCGCCGCGCACGAGCCCAGGCCGCACATCTCCGAGATCTGGGTGAAGACGGACGGCGGCGCGAGCGCGGCCCATGAACAGGCCCTGGTGGACGCGCTGGGCGACAACCCGGCGATCAGCATCCAGGACCGGCAGGACATCAGGAGCGCCTACAGCGGCTTCATCAGCACCGCGCTGAACATCATGTACGGCCTGCTGGCGATGGCTCTGATCATCGCCGTCCTCGGCGTCGTCAACACCCTGGCGATGTCCGTCTTCGAACGGCAGCAGGAGATCGGCATGCTGCGCGCGATCGGCCTGGACCGCGGCAGGGTCAAGCGGATGATCCGGCTGGAGGCGGTGGTGATCTCCGTCTTCGGAGCGGTGGTCGGCGTGGTGCTCGGCACCTTCCTGGCCTGGGCGATCGGCCAGACGGTCAAGTCCGGCATCCCCGGCTTCGCGCTGGTCGTCCCGTGGGACCGGATCGCGGTCTTCCTGGTGCTGGCCGGGCTGGTGGGTGTGCTGGCCGCGCTGTGGCCGGCCCGCAGCGCCGCGCGGCTGAACATGCTGACGGCGATCAAGACCGAGTAGACCGGGCCCGGCGGCGGCACGAACGCCCGGCGCGTCACGGGCCGGTGGTACGCACGGGACAGGGCCGGACTCCGAGGAGTCCGGCCCTGCCGTTCGGTCCCGCGCGCTCCCAGAGCCGTCAGCCGCCCCAGACCCGGGCGCGGGCCGGCATCCCGGACGCACCGCTCTCCGAGGTCTTCACGGCCAGGATCTGGTTGACACCGATCTTGTTGCGTTCGAACGAGATGGCGGACGCCGCCATGTAGAGGCGCCAGACGCGGGCACGGCCGGGCGAGGTGCCGCGTACCGCCCGGGCCCAGTGCTTCTCCAGGTTGCTCACCCAGTGGCGCAGGGTCAGTGCGTAGTGCTCCCGGATCGACTCGACGTCGCGTGCCTCGAAGCCCGCCTCCTCCAGAGTGGCGAGGGTCCGGCCGAGCGGGGCCAGTTCGCCGTCGGGAAAGACATACGCGTCGATGAAGTCGTCGATGCGGTACTCGTCCTCGTTCTTCTCGGGACGCCGGGCGATCTGGTGATTGAGCAGCCGCCCGCCCGGCTTGAGGAGGGCGTAGAGAGCGTCGGCGTACTCGCGGTACTGGACCGAACCCACGTGTTCGGCCATGCCGATGGAGGAAATCGCGTCGTACGGGCCGTCCCTGACGTCGCGGTAGTCCTGGACCCGGATCTCGATCCGGTCGGTGAGCCCCTCCTCCGCGATGCGCTTACGGGCGTACGCGGCCTGCTCGCGGGAGAGTGTGACGCCGGTGACCCGGACGCCGTACTCACGGGCGGCGTGGATGGCCATGGAGCCCCATCCGCAGCCCACGTCGAGAAGCCGGTCGCCCTCCTTCAGAGCGAGCTTGCGGCAGATCAGGTCGAGCTTGTCGCGCTGTGCGTCTTCGAGAGTGAAGTCGGCGCCGGAGTCCCAGTAGGCGCACGAATAGACCATGGACGGTCCGAGCACCAGCTCGTAGAAGTCATTGCCCACGTCGTAGTGGTGGCTGATCGCCGCCTTGTCGCGGCGCTTGGTGTGCAGCGTGCCGTGGCGCCCTCTGATCTCCTCGGCGGGCGGGGCGGGCGGCGGCCAGGGGCCGGCGATCTGGACGAGCCCCAGCGCGGCGGCCCGCATCCGCGGGTCGCGTACGGGATGGACCGTGTCCTTGGCGTCAGCGCCGCGCTCCCAGATGAGCCCGGCGAGCTGTTCGAGAGCCGCGTACAGATCGCCCTCCACGTCGATCTCGCCGCTCACCCAGGCACGAGCCAGCCCCAGTTCACCGGGCTTCCACAGGAGGCGGCGCAGGGCACGTCGGTTGCGGATGATCAGAGTAGGGGCGTCCGGAGGGCCCGATTCGCTGCCGTCCCAGGCGCGGATACGGACCGGGAGCGGGGCTCCCAGCAACTCTTCGGCAAGAGTGGTCAGCCGCAGCGCGGCGTCGGCCATGGCGTACACCTCCGTGGTAGTGGATACCGGACATGCTCAACACCACGTAAACACCGGGGACGTGCCAATGCAGTCCCGTCCGCACGCAATGGGACGGCAAAATACCTGCACACACCACACAGTCTTGTGCGCCGTGCGCCCTTTCTCCCAGGGCTCGTTGGACCGGCCACCGGCCGGAGAACCGCTCCCGGCGGGCCTCGGAGGCGCGCAGCGGACCCCGGCCCACTGGGCCGTCCGGGCGATCCCGGCGGCGCCTGTGGCAGCGGTCCTGGCGCGCGGAGCGATGCCGCGGGACCGATGCCGCGAGAGCCGGCGAGAGGTCCCGGTGTACGAGAGAGCACCGGGCACGCGAGAGGGCCGCCCGCACCACGGATGGCGGGCGGCCCTCTCGGAGTTCAGCGCGACGGGGTCAGGAGGCCTTGGCCCGCTCCGGCGCGGCCTGGGCCGCTGCCGCCGGGGCCGGCTTGGCGGCCTCGTAGAACTCCTCGCGCGGCGTCTCCATGGCGCCCAGCGAGACGACCTCGCGCTTGAGGAACATGGCGAGCGTCCAGTCGGCGAAGACCCGGATCTTGCGGTTCCAGGTCGGCATGGCGACACCGTGGTAGCCACGGTGCATGTACCAGGCCAGCCGGCCCCTGAGCTTGATCTTGACCTTGCCCAGGACGATCATCGCGACGCCCTTGTGCAGGCCGAGACCGGCGACCGCACCCTTGTTGGCGTGGCTGTACTCCTTCTGCGGGAAGCCCCGCATACCGGAGATCACGTTGTCACCGAGCACCCGCGCCTGACGCAGCGCGTGCTGGGCGTTCGGCGGGCACCAGGCGTTCTCGACGCCGGCCCTGCGCGCGGCCATGTCCGGCACCTGGGCGTTGTCGCCCGCGGCCCAGATGTAGTCGGTGCCCTGCACCTGGAGCTTCTCGCTGGTGTCCACGTGGCCGCGCGGGCCGAGCGGCAGACCGTAGCGCGCGAGCGCCGGGTTCGGCTTGACGCCGGCCGTCCACACGATGGTGTTGGAGTCGACTTCGAGCCCGTTGTTCAGGACCACGTGGCCGTCCACGCAGGAGTCCATGCCGGTCTTGAGATAGACCTCGACACCGCGGCCCTCAAGGTGCTCCTTGCCCCAGGTGCCCAGCTTCGGGCCGACCTCGGGAAGGATCTTGTCGGCGACGTCGACGAGGACGAAGCGCATGTCCTCGCGCTTCACGTTCGAGTAGTACTTGGCAGCGTCCCGCGCCAGGTCCTCGACCTCACCGATGGTCTCCGCGCCGGCGAAGCCGCCGCCCACGAAGACGAAGGTCAGCGCCTTGCGGCGGACCTCCTCATCGGTCGTCGAGTCGGCCTTGTCGAGCTGCTCAAGGACGTGGTTGCGCAGGCCGATGGCCTCCTCGATGCCCTTCATACCGATGCCCTGCTCGGCGAGGCCGGGGATCGGGAAGGTGCGGGAGACCGCGCCGAGCGCGACGACCAGATAGTCGAAGGGCAGCTCATAGGCCTCGCCGACGAGCGGCGCGACCGTGGCGACCTTGCGGTCCTGGTCGATGGTCGTGACCCGACCGGTGAGCACCTCGGCCTTGGGCAGCACGCGTCGCAGCGGGACGACGACATGCCGAGGCGAAATGCTGCCGGCGGCGGCTTCGGGGAGGAAGGGCTGGTACGTCATGTACGAGCGAGGGTCGACAACCGTGACGGTCGCCTCCCCGTAGCGCATCTTCTTCAGAATGCGACGAGCTGCGTACAGGCCTACGTACCCACCGCCTACAACGAGGATCCTGGGACGCTCCGTGGTGCTCATGCCATCGAGTATCCACCCCCCTTGGAGGGGTGGCTCGTGAGCCCCTTCACAAGGTCCTGCGTCCCTCGTGCTACACTGCGCGGCTCATGTGATCGAGGCCATGTTCCACCGGAGGAACCAGACGGCGTCGCCGGACGTTGTCCACCCCTCGTGAGCTGGCCCTCCATCCTTTACACGGACTGAACCACGCGGACCGTTCATGACGCCGTAACGCGCCTGGAACCGCCCCGTACAAGGGTGCAGCAGCCATCCAAAGCCACCGAACGGCCCCCAGGAAGCGGAACGCCACCCAGGGGAGCCAATTTCCTTGTGAAGAACTTCACGAACTTTTAGCGGGGACCGCTCCGGAGGGCCGCCGGAGGGCCGCCGGACGGCCCTGAGCGACCGGCCGGACGGCGCCGTCGAGCGTGGCCGCCGGAGGTAGGACGTGGGCTCTTCCAGCACTTTCCACGCGGCCGTGTACGCGTCTGTGCGTACACTCGCTTCATGGACGAGAGCACTGTGACCGTGCGCGAAGCTCGCGCGCATCTGGCCGACCACATCAACCGTGCCGAGCAGGGCACACCCACGGTGATCACCCGCAACGGCGTGCCGGTGGCGGCCGTGGTGCCCATCGCGGACTTCGAGGCGTTGGAAGAAGCAGCCGATGTACTGCTGGCCCGAGAGGCGGAGGCGGTCCTCGCCGCGGGCGGGCCGACCGTGACCATGGCCGAACTGCTGGCAGACCTGTTCGCCGAGCCCACCCAGGGCGCGGCGTGAAGTACGCGTTCCGGTTCACCGCGGCGGCACAGCGGCAGCTCCGGGCCCTCGACCGGCCTGTGGCCATGCGTGTCCTGACAGCGCTGACCGCGCTCGGCGACGATCCGTACCGCGAGGACGCCGACATCAAGAAACTGACCGGCCCGTCGGGCCTCTGTCGCCTCAGGGTCGGCAGCTACCGGGCCGCCTACCAGGTCGAGGACGGCGAACTCGTCGTCCTCGCCGTCAGAGCCGGCGACCGGCGCGACGTCTGCCGCGACATCTGAGGACGGCCCGGAGTCCGCGAGCAGCCTCCGCACCGCGACGTCACCCGGCGTCTTCCGCCACGCTCCAGGCGATCCCGTCCAGGATGTCGTGCTCGCTGACGACAACCTCCCGGCACCCGGTCCGCTCCATGATCGAAAGCAGGATGAGGGCTCCCGCGCCGATGACATCCACCCGTCCCGGGTGCAGTACGGAGATCGCCGCCCGCTCGTCGTGCGTGGCCGCGAGCAGCCGGCCGGTGATCTCCTCCACCTGCTCGTAGGAGATCCGGGAATGGTGGATCGCGGCGGAGTCGTACTCCTTCAGCCCGAGCGCGATCGCGGCGACGGTGGTGACGGAACCGGCCAGCCCGACCAGGGTCCGCGGTTCGCGCAGCGGAACGGTCTCCTCGGCGAGATCGAGCGCCGCCTCGATGTCGGCGCGGATCGCGGCGATCTCCGCCGCGTCCGGCGGATCGCTGACCACGCCGTCCCGTACGAGATGCCGCTCGGTCAGCCGTACACAGCCGATGTCCACCGAGCGGGCGGCCCGTACCCGGTCGTCACCCACCACGAACTCGGTCGAGCCGCCGCCGATGTCGACGACCAGATAGCTGTCCCCGCCCGGCAGTTCCTTGGTGGCGCCCATGAAGGAGAACTCCGCCTCCTGGTCACCGGTGATCACCTCGGGCTCCACGCCCAGGATGTCCAGGACGCCGCGTATGAACTCGTCGCGGTTCTCGGCGTCGCGCGAGGCGGAGGTGGCGACGAAGCGGATCCGCTCGGCGCCGTGCGCCTTGATGGCGGCGGCGTACTCACGGCAGGCGGCGAAGGTGCGCTCCAGCGCCTCGGGCGCGAGGCGGCCCGTCCTGTCCACTCCCTGTCCCAGCCGGACGATCTCCATCCGCCGGTCGAGGTCGGTCAGTTCGCCCGTGCCGGGATCGGCGTCGGCGACGAGCAGCCGGATGGAATTCGTACCGCAGTCGACGGCCGCGACCCTGGTCATACGCTGTCCTCCCGCTTGTCTTCCGCCGCTTCCTCGGCCCGCGCCACGCACGGCGTGACACACGGACCCTTGCTCCACCACTCGGGCAGCATCGCCAGCGCCTCGTCGCCCAGCGGGTTCACTCCGGGGCCCGCCGCCAGTGAGTGGCCGACCAGGACATGCAGACACTTGACCCGGTCCGGCATACCGCCCGCGCTCGGAAAGCCTTCCAGCACCTCGATGGCGTCACGGCGCGCGAGATAGTCCTGATGGGCCGCGCGGTACGCGGCGGCCAGCTCCGGGTCGGTGGCGAGGCGCTCGGTCATCTCCCGCATGACGCCGTTCGCCTCCAGCGTGCCGATGGCCGAGGCCGCGCGCGGGCAGGTCAGGTAGTAGGTCGTCGGGAAGGGCGTGCCGTCGGGAAGACGCGGAGCCGTCTCGACCACATCCGGCTGACCGCAGGGACAGCGGTGCGCGATGGCGCGCAGACCGCGCGGCGGACGGCCGAGCTGTTCCTTGAAAGCCGCGACGTCCGCGTCGGTGGGCTCGGTGCGTTCGGTCTGCGGAGGGGGCGTGTCCATGCCTGCCTTGGTTCTACGGTGCGGTTCGACGGTGCCGCGTGAATTCGGGTTCTGGTCGGTGCCGGCTCGTGCTAGCCGGCCGGGCGGTCGGCGTTGTCGACGCCTTCCAGCACATTCGAGTACCAGGGACGGTCGGCCGCTCCCTGCTCCTCACGCTCCTGCTCCGCCGCGCCCGGGTCGATCACGGTGTAACCGGTCTCGCCCGGCAGCAGATAGTGCAGATGCTCGCGGGCCAGCCGCTGGATGTACGCGTCGTCCTGGAGCCGGGCCTTCTCGTCACGCAGCTCCTCGACCCGCAGCCGTGCCTCGCGGGCCAGCCGCTCCTGCTCGGCGATCTCGTTCCGCTGCGACACGTACTGCCGCATCGGATACGCGAGCGCCAGCACCAGCGTGCACACGATCAGGGCGAGGAAGGCCGCCCGGCCGGTGAGCCGGGACCGCTGGTCCTGCCTGCGGCTCTGCGAGCGGTAGACGCGGGCGGCGGTCTGCTCGCCGAGCAGCCGCAGCCTGGTCGCGGTGGAGAACCGGTCCCGGTTCCCGGCCATGGCTCGCCTCCACAGTTACGTGCGTACGTCCCCGGACACGGTACGGGACCGCGGCCGGGGACGCTTCGCTACGCTCCGCCTGTGCGCCCTGTCCGGTCTCCCGGACACCGGCGCGGACGACGGGCCGGCCGGCCCTCGTCCTCGTACTGCGTGCTGACGGTCCGTGCTTACGCGGAACGGAAGCGCGGGAAGGCACTGCGGCCGGCGTACACCGCCGCGTCGTCGAGAATCTCCTCGATACGCAGAAGCTGGTTGTACTTGGCGACGCGCTCGGAGCGGGCCGGGGCGCCGGTCTTGATCTGACCGCAGTTGGTGGCGACGGCGAGGTCGGCGATGGTGACGTCCTCGGTCTCACCGGAGCGGTGGGACATCATGCACTTGAAGCCGCTGCGCTGGGCCAGCTCGACGGCGTCCAGGGTCTCGGTCAGCGAGCCGATCTGGTTGACCTTGACGAGCAGCGCGTTGGCGGCGCCCTCCTCGATACCGCGCGCCAGACGCTCCGGGTTGGTGACGAACAGGTCGTCACCGACGATCTGCACCTTGGCGCCGAGCTTGTCCGTGAGGACCTTCCAGCCGGCCCAGTCGTCCTCGAACAGCGGGTCCTCGATGGAGACCAGCGGGTACGAGGCGACGAGGTCCTCGTAGTACTCGGTCATCTCGGCGGCCGAACGGGACTTGCCCTCGAACTCGTACGAGCCGTCCTTGTAGAACTCGGAGGCGGCGACGTCGAGCGCGAGCGCGATGTCCTTGCCGGGTGCGTAACCGGCGGCCTTGATGGCTTCGAGGATCAGGTCCAGCGCGGCGCGGTTGGAGTCGAGGTTCGGCGCGAAGCCGCCCTCGTCGCCGAGGCCGGTGGAGAGCCCCTTCTCCTTCAGGACCTTCTTGAGCGTGTGGTAGACCTCGGCGCCCCAGCGCAGCGCCTCCGAGAAGGACTCCGCGCCGATCGGGGCGATCATGAATTCCTGGATGTCCACGTTGGAGTCGGCGTGCGAGCCGCCGTTCAGGATGTTCATCATCGGAACGGGCAGCAGATGCGCGTTCGGGCCGCCGAGGTAGCGGAAGAGCGGGAGGTCCGAGGCCTCGGAGGCGGCGTGCGCGACGGCGAGGGAGACGCCGAGGATGGCGTTCGCGCCGAGCGACGACTTGTCCGGGGTGGCGTCCAGGTCGAACATCGCCTGGTCGATCAGGCGCTGCTCGGTGGCGTCGTACCCGACCAGCTCCGGGCCGATCTGCTCGATGACGGCGAGGACGGCCTTCTCGACACCCTTGCCCTGGTAGCGGTTCTGGTCACCGTCGCGGAGCTCAAGGGCCTCGAACGCACCGGTGGACGCACCGGAGGGGACAGCAGCACGACCGGTGCTGCCGTCGTCGAGGCCGACCTCGACCTCGACCGTGGGGTTGCCTCGGGAGTCGAGGATTTCCCGGGCTACGACGACGTCGATGGACGGCACGAGCATCTCCTTCTGGGATGTGACGCTTGAAGTGCAGGGTCTTCTTGGCCTTGCGACATGAGCCTAACCGGCCCGGGGTCGTCGACTGGCCGGTGCCCGCCCGCTGGGACGAAATGCGGCACGAATCCCGGTCGGACCGGGCGGAACGGATGCCGGGATTCCGTATGGAGGGGCCGGTGACAGCGGAAACCCCGGCCCGGCGCGTACGGGGGAAGCGCGCCGGACCGGGGTGACCCGCGCGGCCGCGGGGACGGCCGCCGCGTGGCCGGCGGGGGCAGCCGGCCAGAGGCCGGCCTGGAGGGGTCGCCGGCCGGGGAAGGGGTCAGCTCAGATGGAGCTGCTGACCCGGGAAGATCAGATCGGCGTCGTGGACGATGTCCTTGTTCAGGTCGAACAGCTTCTGCCAGCCGCCCTCGACGTCATGGGCTTCGGCGATCTTCGAGAGCGTGTCGCCGGAGGTGACCTTGTACTCGCCGTCGCCCTTCTCGACCGCGGCGGGACGGGCCTCACCGCGCGAGGCGGGCTGTGCCTCGCTCCGGGCCGGCCGCTCCGGCCGCGACTGCTGAGGCCGCGACTCGGGCGCCGGCTGCTCGGGCGCCGACTGCTGAGGCTGCTCGGGCGCCGACTGCTCGGGCGTCTGCTCGGGCGTGGCGGAGTCGGCGGAGCCACCGTCATAGGCGGCGTTGGACAGGTTCACGCCGCAGGTCGGCCACGCGCCCTTGCCCTGGCCCGCGAGGACCTTCTCGGCGACGGCTATCTGCTGGGACTTGCTCGCCTGGTCGGCCCGGGGCGCGTAGGCGGTGCCGCCGTATCCGGCCCAGGTGGAGGTGGTGAACTGGAGGCCACCGTAGAAACCGTTGCCGGTGTTGATCGACCAGTTGCCGCCGGACTCGCACTGGGCGACCTGGTCCCACTCGGTGGCGGTCGCGGCGGAGGCGGACGTGGCGCCGATCAGCGGGGCCGCGACGGCGGCACCGGTGATTCCGGCGAGGGTGGCGTAGCGGGCGGTCTTGGACGGGCGGCGGTGCTTGCCCTTGCTGGAACGCGGCATGGAACATCTCCTCACCGACGCCTACGAGGTCAGCTGTCGGGTTCGGGCCAAGTGAGTTGCCCGGCCGCGTGCTCGCGCACACGACTTCACCCCTAGCCGGTCGTCGGTCGTCTCTCGACGGCCGGGCCCGGCGCCTTCCTTGGGTCCCCCGCTCCTGCCTTCGGCGCTTGACGCGACGACTACTCCCTTCGACCGACGGCAGGATTCGGCGTGACGGTCGACGGGGCCCGCGGTGCGAGCGGTTCAGACCGTAATCACAGGTCTCCCGGTTGTTCAATGGAGCACAACCAGGGTGAAATCGCCCTTATCTCTCCTTAACGCGAACACGTTTCCGCAGGTGAGAGACGAATCAGGCGCATCAGGAGCCCAAAGGAACCCAGTTGCGGCGAAGAGACCCATCTCTCACTTGCGCAGAAGCGGACATACAGGGGCCAATTCCCGCCAGGGCGTGTCCCGAAAGTGGCGCCGTCCGCCCGGAGGGCGGGGCCCGCGGCGTCTGGTGCGTGCGACCGAAAGGCGGAGGATCGGCGTCGTCGACGGACTGGACGCACCCCGACGACTCCGCCGAATCCGACGACTCCAACGACTCCGACAACGCGGCGAGCGCCCGTGCCAGGCGTCGCGGGCCAGGCGGGACCTTCGCAACAGGCCCTAGTTCACGCTGAGATCAAGGCTCTGGCCAGGAAGGATGAGGTCGGGATCGGAGCCGACGGTCTCCTTGTTCGCCTCGTACAGCGCCGACCATCCGCCGGGCACCTTCCGCTCGTCGGCGATCTCCCAGAGGCAGTCACCGGTCTGGACGGTGTATTCACCGGACGCGCCGTTCACCACACCCGTCTCGTCCGTGATGCCGTCCGCATCACGTGTCGATCCGTCACCGCGTGAGGCATGACGGCCGGATTCGCGGTCTTCATCCGAATTGCCCGGCGTGGCATCGTTCGAGGCGACGCCGCCGCGGTGCTTGCCCTTGACCGGAGCCGCACCGTCCGCGCCGGAGCCGTCCTCGGCGGAGCCCTTCTCGCCGGAACCGGTCGCGGACTTCGACGTGCCGGGCGTGGTGGCGGAGGAGGCCGGCGCGTCCGCCTCGTCCGTCCGCTGCCCGGCGCCCGTGGAGGTCGTGGCGTCCGCCGCGGCCGAGTCGTCGTCGGTGCGACCGGCGTCCCGCTTCTCCTTCGGCGTCCCGGTCACACCGGCGGCGACGCCCGGGTCGACCTCGGGCGCGGCACCGTCGTTCGTCAGCCCCGAGATGGACGCGCAGCTCGACCACGCGTCCGGGCCCTGTGCGGCGAGCACCTTCTCGGCTATCGCGATCTGCTGGGAGCGGCTGGCGAGGTCGGCGCGGGACGCGTACTTCCCGCCGCCGAAGGCGTCCCAGGTCTCCTGGGACATCTGGAGTCCGCCGTAGTAGCCATTGCCGAGGTCCGCGCTCCACATGCCGCCGCTCTCGCATTCGGCGACGTGGTCCCAGGTGGACGCCTCCGCCGCGCCGGCGCCGGTGGCACCGAGCAGCGGAATGGCGATGGCCGATCCGGTCACCCCCGCCGCGACGATCAGAGCGGGTGCCTGGCGAGGTCGACGGTGTCGGCCGTTCCCGGAGCGCATGCGATTGCCTTCCGTGTGACTGTCAAAACGACGACGGCGTGTGGCTGCCGAGTCGTCGGTGAACGTAGCGGTACTCGAACGCTTGTCACAAGTCGATGCAGCGGAGATCACGTGAAAGTCACATTCCTGATGATCCGTCAGTTGACCTCTGATCATCCGTCAGTCGGACAATGGCGTGAACTGCACCGGAAGTGTGCGCAATCCACGCATGATGAGCCCGCCACGCCAGCGCAAATCGGAAGGATCTTCCGCAAGCCGTACATCCGGAAGGCGGGTCAGAAGTGTGGCGAGCGCGGTCTGTCCCTCCAGCCGGGCGAGCGGCGCACCGAGGCAGTAATGGATGCCGTGCCCGTATCCGAGGTGCTGATTGTCACGCCGTGCGAGATCGAGCGTGTCCGGATCGGTGAACCGCGCCGGATCGCGATTGGCGGCGGCGAGTACGACCAGCACGGGATCGCCCGCCGCGACGGACTGCCCGCCCAGCGTCAGCGGTTCGGTGGCGAATCGCCAGGTCGCCAGCTCCACGGGGCCGTCGTAACGCAGCAGTTCCTCGACAGCCGTCGCCAGCGCCTCCGTCTCTCCGGCGTCCAGCGAGCCGCGCAGCCGGGCACGCTGCTCCGGGTCGCGCAGCAGCGCGTACATTCCGTTGCCGATCAGATTGACCGTGGTCTCGAACCCGGCGAAGAGCAGAATGAAGGCCATCGCCGCGGCCTCGTTCTCGGTCAGATGCTCGCCGTGGTCGCTGGAGCGGATCAGTCCGGAGATCAGATCGTCGCCGGGGTTCTCCCTCTTACGGTGGATGAGTTCGGCGAGATAGCCGCGCATCTTCTTCACCGAGCGCGCGACCCCGCCGCGCGGTCCGCCGCCGTGGCGGATCATCATGCCCGCCCAGTCCCGGAAGTCGTCCTGGTCCTCACGCGGCACGCCGAGCAGATCGCAGATCGCGTAGATGGGCAGCGGGAAGGCGAAGTCATGGATCAGATCCGCCTGGCCCTTCCCGGCGAAGTCCGCGATGAGACGGTCCGTCAGCTCCTGTACGCGCGGAGCGAACTCGGCGACCCGGCGAGGTGTGAACGCCTTGGACACCAGGCGCCGCAGCCGGGTGTGGTCGGGCGGATCGATATTGAGCAGATGCGTCATCAGCTCCGCGCCGCGCTCGCCCGGGATGCCCGTCTTCGCCTTGGCGTGCGCCGTTCCCGCGTGATGCGTGGGGTTCTTGGAGAGCCGTGTGTCGGCGAGCGCCTGCCTGGCGTCCCCGTACCGCGTCACGAGCCATGCCTCGACGCCACTGGGCAGCGCGGTGCGGTGCACCGGCGCGTGCTCACGCAGCCAGGCGTACGCGGGATACGGATCGGCGGCGAACTCCCAGGTGAAGAGCTCGGGCGCGGGCGATGAAGACATCCATCGACAGTAACGCCGTCGCGGGCCCGCGAAGACCGCCTAGCTCTTCCGCTCCTCGGCGGCAAGGATCGCGTCCCGGTAGGTACGGGCGGCCGCCCGCAGCGCGGTCTCCGGGTCGACGCCGGCCTCCTCCGCCCGTACCGCCAGCGCGAGCAGTTCGTATCCGACGCCCTGGCCCCGCGGCAGCGGTACGTCCAGCCCGGCGGCCCGGACGCGGCCACCGAGCTTTGCGGCCAGAGCGAGACCGGGCTGGCCCAGCGGCACTCCGTCGGTGACCGAGTCGCGCTGCTTCTCGACCGCCTTGGTACGGAGCCAGTGCGCCTTGACCTCTTCCGGCGTCTCCGCCTTCTCATCGCCGAAGACATGAGGATGGCGGTGGATCAGCTTCTCCACGATCGTGGCGGCCACATCGTCGATGGAGAACGGCTCGATCGTCTCGTCCAGGCCGTCCTGCGCGATACGGGCGTGGAAGACGACCTGGAGGAGCACGTCGCCCAGTTCCTCGCGCAGTTCGTCGCCGTCGCCGTCCTCGATCGCCTCGACGAGCTCGTACGCCTCCTCGATGGCGTACTTGACGAGGCCCTTGTGCGTCTGGGTCGAGGACCACGGGCACTCGGCCCTGATGCGGTCCATGACCTGGACAAGATCGAGGAGCCGGGCGCCCGGCAGGTCGTACGAGCCCGGCAGCAGCTCCAGGTCCGGCATCCGGTACCGGCCGGAGCCGGCCAGCCGGGCCAGGCCGTCGGTGAGCGCCGCGTCGGTCCCGTCGCCCTCGCCGGAGGGGACGACCACGATCGTGCGGGCGCCCGCGCAGTCGTCGACCAGTTCCCGCGCGGTCGGCGCGGCCAACTCGACGGTGATGCCGGCCTCGCGCAGATACGGAAGCTGCGGATGGCCGGCATCGGCGCACAGGACCCGGTCGGCGGCGCGCAGCGTCTGCCAGGCCGGCCAGGACAGCAGACCGGGCGCGACCCGGTGGCTGGCGGTCAGCAGGACGATACGGCCGGGAGCGGCGGGAGCTTCGTCTGTCACGACTCGAACCTACCTCCGGCCCCGGGCCGCGAGTCGGGCACCGTCCCTGTCAGGCGTCCGTGGGCTCCTGCTCCGGCGCCTGGCGGGTGACCTGGGTGATCCAGGGCGTCTTGGCCTCGCCGAGCTGGACCTTCTTGTAGTCCCAGCTTCCGTAGCGCGGATTGACGTCGATGCCGAGGTCCTCGGACGTCTTCGTCAGCGCGGCGAGGACCTTCTGCTGGCCCTGTGGTGAGGTGGTGTTGGCGCCGATCGCCTGGGCCAGTTTCGTCAGCAGGACCTCGCGGCGGATCGCCGCGTCGATCTGGCCCGAGGAGAGCGCACCCTGCTGGAGCAGCATCGAGGCGAACTGCTTCTCGCCGCCCGACTGCGCCGCGGCCTGCTGCCGGGTGCTCTGGATCTCCTTGCGGCTGATCCTGACTCCGGCGTCGTCGGCGGCCCGCTGCAGAATCCGGTCGAAGATCATGCTGTTCAGCTTGGCCTGGCTGAGCTGTCCGGTGTTCTTGATGAGCTGCGCGGCTTCCGGTGAGGCGTCCTGCGCGTCCCGGACGTCCCGCACCTCGGCCTGGAGCGTGGACACCTCGATCCGCTGTCCTCCGACGACCGCGGCCGCTCCCGGGTGGGCGTCACTTCCGCAGGCGGTGAGGAGAGGAGCCGCGGCGAGAAGCGCGACGGAGACGGAGAGCGCGGTGCGACGGCGGCGGTGCAAAGGGGGCCTCCCGGTGATTGTGCGGCGATGCACAAGGCCTTGCAGTGATCGATGTTAGGCAGTCGGCGTGGCCTGGGCCACTGGTTCGACCAACGATTCACCGGGAGATTGAGGTGCGCGGTGCGACACGGCCGCCACACGGAGTCACCGGACGGAGCCATGGCCATGGCCCTACCTACAGTTCATCTATCTGTCACCCGTACGGAGTACTTGTTCATCCGGTCGATATCGCACCGTTCATCGGATGCCGCCTAGCGTCTTCCTGCCGGCGGCTGCCGCCGTGCCACTCCCCACAGACCCCAGGAGTGCCGCCCGGGCGACGGGCCGAACTGCCCGCGACAGGTGCCGGGCCCTCACACCGCACCGCCGCATCCGGCCCGGCCCGGGCGTACTCACGCGCATCACGCGCGCTGACGCCTACGGACGGAACGAACGGAATGACTCAAGCGACCCTGGCTCGGCTACCGGAACCGGTGCCCGGACCGGAGAGCCCGTCGGTGCCCGAGGCGAAACCAGCGCCGAAGCACGACCGTATGCGCGCCCTCGACGGCCTGCGCATCCTGGCGGCGCTCAGCGTCTGCGTCTACCACTACGCGGGACGGGGCGGCCAGATCAGTGATGTCTGGAGCCAGTCGCCGAGGGAACTGTTCCCCGATCTGTCGGCAGCCGCCGCCTACGGCTGTCTGGGCGTGCAGGTCTTCTTCGTCATCAGTGGCTTCGTCATCTGCATGAGTAGCTGGGGACGTTCACTCGGAGACTTCTTCCGTTCGCGCGTCTCCCGGCTCTACCCGGCGTACTGGGCGGCCATCGTCCTGATCACCGCCGCGTGTGTCGTGCTCCCGTCGGTCAGCGAACCGCTGCGCGTCAATGAGGTACTGGTCAACCTGACCATGCTTCAGCAGCCGATGGGCGTGCACCGGGTGCTCGGCGTGTGCTGGACCCTGTGGGTCGAGGCGCGCTTCTATCTGCTCTTCGCGCTCTTCGTGGTGTGGAAGGGCGTCACCTACCGCCGGGTCGTGATCTTCTGCTGTCTGTGGACCGTCGCGACCGTGCTGGCGGTCGTCGCCGACACGCCGCTGCTGGACGAGATCGTGATGTCGCAGTACGCGCCGTTCTTCATCGGCGGCCTCGCGCTCTATCTCATCCACCGGTACGGCAGTGATCTGCTGCTCTGGGGGATCGTCGGCACGAGCTGGCTGCTGGGCCAGCGCTTCGCGACCGTCTCACTGTGGAGCCCCGACGCGCACAACGTCTTCTACGAGCGTTCGCCGTACGTGATCCTGCTGATAGTCACTTTCGCCTTCGCGTCGGTGGCCGCCGTGGCGCTGGGCTGGCTGCGCTGGGCGAACTGGCGCTGGCTGACGTTCGCCGGCGTGCTCACCTATCCGTTCTACCTGGTCCATGAGCACCTCGGCTGGTTCGCGATCAGCATCCTGCACAAGCACTTCGGCCTGGATCCGAGACTGACGCTGATCGCCACGATCGCCTCCATGCTGGTGCTCGCGTGGCTGCTGCACCGGCTGGTGGAGAAGCCCTTCGGCCCTCGCCTCAAGCGGGCGATGAAGCTCCAGTCCGAGCGGCTGCGAGCGTAGATTCGGCACTTTTTCTGGGGCTCACTCGCCCGCACCGGCGGTCATCGGGCCGGCGCGCCCTCCGGGTCGCGCCGGCTCCGGTCGTTGTCGGGCCGGAGCAGGATCGTCCGGGAGACCACGAAGGTGATCGGGACGGCCGCCGCCGCCGCGAACAGCGGCGCGTAGCGGCTGCCGAAGTGCAGGACGTCCACCAGCAGATAGACACCGCTCGTGGTGATCACGAAGTTCGCGGCGTTGGTGAGCGGGAAGAACAGGAACTTCCGCCAGGTCGGCCGGGTCCGGTAGGTGAATCTGCTGTGCAGGAAGAACGAGCCGGTCATGCTCAGCAGAAAAGCCAGGACATGCGACACGACGTACGGCAGCCGGTTCAGCAGCAGCAGATAACAGGCGTAATACGTGCCGGTGTTGACCACGCCGACAAAGGCGAATCTGACCATCTGGACCCGGACCGTCATCTGCGTACGAGCCCTCCCTGACTCAGCGGGCCCTGTCCCTGGAGCGCGGTAATGGCCACCAGGAGTGTGGCACAACCGGACGCTTCCGCCCGGCGTGCCCCGTGCGGCGCACGCCGACTTCATCCGCCGGACACCCCGGACACGGTCCTCGGCCGGGCGCCGCGGGCGGGTGCCGAGAAGCTCGGCACCGGTCTCAGAGGCCGCGGAACTGCTGCTGGTGGTCGAGCGCGCGGCGGAGCTCGGTGGGTAGCGGATGGTACGGGCCGTAGGCCCGCTCGGCGTCCCACAGCAGGCTCTGCAACTGCTGCCGGGCCGCCGTGTGGTCGCCCACCGCGAGCAGCAGATGGCCGATCCGGTGCCGGATGTCGAAGGCGCGGCCGGGGTCGGTGCCGGGCCCGAGGCCGTGCTCGTAGTACGGCAGGACGGCGCGGTACTCGGCCAGCGCGGCGGCCGCCTCGCCGAGCTGCTCCAGGCACTGCGCGGCGTCGTAGCGGAACTGGAGCGCCTGGGAGTCGGCCGGTCCGGCCTCCGCGGCCCGGTGGTCGGCGAGACGGCGCAGCTCCGGCAGCGCGCGGCGGTACTGGCCGTCGTTCATCAGCGTCGACGCGTACTGCTTGCGCAGGATGCGGACGACCGGTGAGTGCTCACCGTGTTCGGCGGCGGCCGCCGGAAGTATGCCGCCGAGGATGTCCACGGCCCTGGTGATGCTGCCCTCGCCGAGAAGGCGTTTGACCTCGTCGACAGCGGCCGCCACATCGGGCCGTTCGGCCGGGACGGGCGGCTGCTGGGGTGCGGCGGCGGACGGCGGCGTGGTGACCCGGTCGGGCCAGGGCGCGTGCGGGCGCAGAAACGGGCGGCTCGGGTCGAGCGGACCCGCCGCGGCGCCGCCGCGGGAGGGCAGCAGCGTCGCGAGGTCCTCGTACACCTCCTGGGCTCCGGCCGGGCGGGCTCCCGGATCCTTGGCGAGCAGCCGCAGGACGAGTCCTTCGAGCGGCTCGGGGATCTCGGGTCTGAGTCTGCGGACGGGCAGCGGTGGCTCGTACAGATGGCGGTGGAGCACTCCGAGGACGGTGGATCCCGCGAACGGCACACTGCCGCTGAGGAGTTCGTGCAGCAGGACACCGAGGGCGTAGAGGTCGGTGTACGGGCCGACGGCGCCGCCCATCGCCTGTTCGGGAGCCATATAGGCGGGGCTGCCTATGGGAGAGCCAGTGTGCGTGAGGCGGGTGGTGTCGGTGTCGATGACGGAGGCCACACCGAGGTCGAGGACGATGACCGTGCCGTCGGGCTTGACCATGACATTGCGCGGCTTGAGATCGCGATGGACGATGGGCACCGCGTGCACGGCCGCGAGCACGGCGCAGAGCTGGGCGGCGACCGAGACGGCCCACGGCCACGGATACGGGTCGTGTTCGGCGAGATGGTCCGCGAGGTCGGCGCCCTCGACGTACTGCATGACGAGATAGAGATCCTCGTCGTCGCTGCCCGCGTCATGGACGGTGACCAGACCGGGATGGTCGACCTGCGCGGTGACCCGGCACTCGCGCACGAAGCGGCGGCGCATCTCGTCGGCGCCCGTGGCGGCCGCCATCCGGTCGGGCCGGAGCAGCTTCACGGCGACACGGCGGTCGAGCCGCTGGTCGTACGCCGTCCAGACCTGGCCCATGCCGCCCTGGCCGATGACGGTGGACAGTTCGTAACGGCCCGCTACCACACGCCCTTTCAACGGTCCTCAGGTCCTTTTCCCTTGCGCAGGATGTCGCTCAGTTCGTCCAGCTCCGCGCGCACCTGGTCGAGGCCGCCGGGAGACCGCGGCGGCTGGTGGGCGGCCGGCGGCTGCGCCGGGACCACCGGGTCCACCGGGGCGGCGGCGGGCGGATAGCCGTATCCGAACCCGGGCGGTGTCCGTGGCGGCTGCGGCACCGGGAGCGCGCTGTAGCGCTGGTATCCCGGCGCGGACCGCTCGTAGTGGCGTATGTCCGCCACCAGGTAGTACGTGATGCCGCCGCAGACGAGCGTCAGCAGCCCGATGATGAGCGTGACGGCCTGCCCGTCGGTGAGCTCTTCCGAGTCGCCCGTCGCGACCATGAAGGCGAAGAGGCCGGCGTCCAGCAGGATCGCGACCCCGAACAGAATCCAGTTGAGCCGGCTGCGGGTCACGATCGCGAGCCGCAGGAGCGCGGCCCAGGCGAGCGCTCCGCAGGTCAGGAACGTCGCCACCGCGAAGATCACGCGCAGCGTGACCAGCGTGCCGTCCGACGGGCGGCGCCGGTCCTCCCGTGGTGGTGGGGCATAGCCGTGGCCCTGCAATTCTGCTCCTGGGAAGCGCGTACGGACGTGTCCGGTGAGGGTCCGAGCGTATACACCGACACGGACAACGGCCCCTGGGTTGTACTGAACCGTTGTTGTCCTGGTCACGTCGCGACGGTGCCGTCCGTCAGGCCGTCGTACATCCCCTGCACCATCTTCTCGCCCAGCCGTCCCACGCGGCGCAGCGCGTCCTCGAAGGCGGCCAGGGCCCGGAACTGTTCACCGTATCGGCGCTGGTCGGCGAGAGGAAGCCGCGGGAGCTGGAGCCGGCGCACATCGAGCCGGGTCGCGGTGGAGGCGTAGCTGCTCGCCTGCCGGTTGTTGGCGGTGCCGCGCAGGAATCCGGCCAGGAACCACGGGTCCAGCTCGGCCGGGTCCGGACGCAGCAACTGGAGGTTGCGGCCGAGCGCCGCGCCGGCCGTGGTGGCGTCGACGACGCGTGCGACGGATCCGCCGCCGAGCACGGGCACGATCACATCGCCGGCCCGGACCAGGACGGGCTCTTCACCGGCTCCGTCGGGCAGGGTGCCGGAGGGTCCGGTGCCCGCGAGGACGTCCTGCTCGGTGAGGACACGGCCCGGTCCTGTCCCGGTGCCGCCCGCGCGCAGTTCCAGCGCGCCGGCCCTGGCGAGTTCGCCGACGGTGACACCGGGCCGGCGGGCCGGCTCGGACGGGCCGGGCCGGACGGGCGACGGAGTGAGTTCGACGGTGAGCCGCAGGGTGTCCGCGAGCCGCTCGCGCACCTCGGCCAGTTCGGCCGCGCCGCCACCGGCGGCCGGTGGCGGCAGATGCCGGGCCGGCGCCAGGTCCACGTCGTCGTCGAGGAGTTCGATGACGGGCATCGCGCGGCTGACACCCGGCCGCTCCTCGGCCGTGCCGTCGCGGTCGAAGGGCCGCCAGGCGTCGAGGACGCTGCTCTGGACGGCGCCCCAGTCGAGGCCCTCGCGGCCGCCGCGCGGGGACAGCTCCGCGGTGTCGACCAACAGCAGCTCGGGCGAGGTCCGCTCGCCGGGGACGGGCTTGCGCAGCACCCAGATATGAAGCGGGACGCCGTACGGCGGCGCGGCTCCGGCGGGCAGCGCGACCACGGCGCGCAGCGCGCCGCGGCGCAGCAGATCGGCGCGGACACGGCGGCCCGAGCGGCGGGACGCGGCGGCCGGAGGCATCAGCAGGACGGCGGTGCCACCGGGACGCAGCCGGGCCAGCGCGTGCTGGACCCAGGCCAGTTCGGACTCCGTACGGGCCGGGAATCCGTACTCCCAGCGCGGGTCGTAGGCCAGCTCGTCATGGCCCCAGTTGCGCTCGTTGAACGGCGGATGGCAGAGCACGGCGTCGGCGGCGAGGTCCGGGAAGGCGTCGGCGCGCAGGGTGTCACCGGCCCGCGCGCGGATGTCGGCGTCCGTGTGGAGGGCGAGGCGCAGCGCGGTGAGCGCGGCCAGCTCCGGCGACGCCTCCTGGGCGTACAGGGCGGCCGGTCGCGGGACGGCGTGCAGCAGTGTGCCGGTGCCCGAGGCGGGATCGAGGACGGTCACGCCCTCGGCCGACGCGCCGGCGAGCGCCGCCATCAGCGCGGCGGCCTCGGGCGGTGTGAGCGTGTACTGGCGCGGGTTGGCGTCGAGATACCGGCCGAGCAGGAACTCGAAGCTCTGGCGGGCACCCAGCTCGGCGGCGAGTTCGGCGGCGCCGCGCAGCAGCGGTACGGAGGAGAGCATCTCCCGGGGCGGCGCGGTGTGCACGGCCCGGCCGGCCGCCTCCGCGAAGCGCGGTACGAGGACGTCCTCCAGGGCCGCGGGCAGCAGCTCGGCGAGGCGGGCGTCGGAGGCGGTGGCCAGCTCCAGCCAGCGCGCCGGCCGCTCCCGTACGAGCAGCAGGACGCTGCCCGCGCGGACCAGTGCGGTGGCGGCGCCGGCGGGGTCGGCGGTGAGCTGCTGCCAGGTCCGTTCCCGCAGCGGCACCTCGGCGATCTTTCCCTGGTCGCGCAGCCACCGCTCGATTTCGCCGAGCGCGAAGGACGGGCTGGTCTCGGTGCCGCCGACGGGCTGCGGGAAATCGGCGTGCCGGCGCCGCCAGTTGCTGACCGCCGCGCGTCCCACCCCCGCGAGCCTGGCGATTCCTGCAGCCGTCACTTCTGCTGCGTTCTCCGGCACCTGACTGCCTCCTTCACCGCGCGGCTGCTGTGGCGTCGAGCATAGCGGCGTCCACGAAACAGATCGATTCACACCGTGGACGGAAGTAATGCCGTCTCATCGTGTTGACTCGGTTCACAGGCTCTGCTGTTATTGACTCATCGCTACACCAGCACATCCCGCCGGAGGGCAACCATGTCCCAGTTCACGCAGCAGCCGTACCCGCAGGGACCGCTTCCCGGTCAGCCGGACGCTCCCCGCCAGGCCCGCAACGGCCTCGGCGTCGCGGCCCTGGTGCTCGGGATCATCGGCGCCCTGTCGGGCCTGGTGCCGTTTCTCTTCTGGCTGGCCGCGATCCTCGGCCTGATCGGGCTGATCCTCGGACTGACGGGACGAGGACGAGCGAAGCGCGGTGAGGCCACCAACAAGGCAATGGCCACCACCGGTGTGGTGCTCGGGCTGGTCTCGATGATCCTTTCGGTGGTCGGCGGCGTACTCACCTTCAAGATCGTGGGCGATGTGGTGGACGACATCGACCAGGCCACCTCGTCGAGTTCCGCCGACAAGGGCGGGGCCAGGGAGGAGACGCTCGCGGCCCGTGACTCCGCCGTGTACGACGACGGTCTGACCGTCACCGTGTCCGCGCCCGAGCCGTACTCGCCCAGTGCGACCGCCGCCGGTCACACCGCGGGCCACAAGGCCTACCAGGTCACGCTCGTCATCAAGAACGACGGCAAGAAGAAGTTCGACGCCACGCTGGTCTCCGCCGAGGCCCGCGCCGGCGACAAGGGTGTCAAGGCCGAGGAGATCTTCGACGACACGGTCGGCCAGGGCTTCAACGGCACGGTCATGCCCGGCAGGACGGTCACGGCCCAGCTCGCCTTCGACACTCCCGCGACCGCCAGGACCCTCACCGTGGAGATCCACCCGGGCCTCGCGCACGACTCGTCCCAGTGGGACCTGAAGCTCTGACTCTCCGGCTTCAGCGTCGGCCGCTCGTCCCGCTCACCTTCCATCCTCAGCGTCTTCCGGAGAACCCTCATGTCCCTCACCGCTTCTCCTCGTGTCCGTCGTGGCGTACTCGGCGCGCTCTGCGCGGCAGCCGTCCTGACCCTTCCCGCGTGCGGCCCGCTCGGCCAGGACGCCAAGGACCCCGACAAGCCCGCCGGAAGCGAGCGCACCGACAAGAAGCCCGCGCCGTTCGCGGATCTCTCGGGCCCCGAGATCGCCGACAGGGCGGTCAAGGCCACCCGCGGCGCCTCCTCACTGACCCTCAAGGCCGATCTGCGGGACCCCGAGGAGGGACACATCGTCTTCGACATGGCCCTCTCCACCAAGGGCGACTGCACGGGCACGCTGTCGATGAACGACGAGGGCACCGTGATCATCACGAAGGTCGGCAAGACCGTCTACATGAAGTACGACGAGGAGTTCCTGCGGGCCCAGGGCAAGGGAGAGCCGAAGGCCGACACCGACGCGGTCGTCAAGATGCTCGCCGACCGCTGGGTGAAGACCGACGCCTCGTCCGCGGACGCCAAGGACTTCACCGGCTTCTGCGACCTGGACCAGCTCCTGTCCGACTACGACGGCGGCTCGCTGGCCCGCAAGGGACCTCTGAGCACCGTGAACGGCCGGCCGGCGATGTCGCTCAAGGAGGTCGAGGCGAAGGACACCTACACGATCCACGTCGCCACGGAAGGCGAGCCCTATCTGCTGAAGGTCGTCTCCACCGGCAGTGACCCCGCCACGATGATCTTCAGCGACTACAACAAGCCCGTTCCCGCGAAGGCACCCACCGACAAGGACATCCTGGACCTGGACAAGCTCGGCGGCTGACGCCTTCGCTCCACGCACCGGGGAGGCCGCCGGAGGGGGACGGCCTCCCCGGCCTCCGCATGCCCGCGGCGGGCGCACCGCGCCACCGCGTCAGCCGCCGGTCAACCGCCGCACTGGCGCCGCATCATCTGCTTGTCCGCCGTCGTCACCGGCAGCTCGTACTTGAGGGAGACCTGCGCGAACCGCACCGCGTACGAGCACCGGATCCGCCTGTCCGGAGGCAGCCACGAGGCAGGGCCCGAATCACTCTTGGCGCTATTGGCGGGGCCGTCGACCGGGATCAGATTGAGCGGGTCGTTGGCGATCCGCTCGCGCTTGTCCCTGGACCACCGCGAGGCACCCATCTGCCAGTCGTACGACAGCGGCATCACATGGTCGATCTGCACCTTCGCCGCCTGCGCCTTGCGCCACTCGATGGTCTTGCCGGTGTACGGATCCCGCAGCGTCATGGCGACGACCACACAGTCGGAACCGGACCGGAAGCGCAGCTTCTCGCCGTCGCGGTTCAGCAGATCGTTCCGCGTGTCGCAGCCGTTGTGCGCCAGCGGCACCCCGTCCACCGAGTCCATCCACGCATAGCCGAACTTGTCCCGGTCGTAGCCGGTCTTCGGCCCCCGGCCGGCGGTGCGCACCTTGGCGATGAGCTGCCGCGCCGCCTCCCGGTCGGACTCCGAAGTGATCGGCGCCAGCCCCGGCTTCGTACCGTCGGGGTTGGCCAGCGGCCCGGCGCCGTGCGTACCGGCCGGCGCCGAGGGCCCCGGATCCGCGCCGAGTTCCTCCCTGCAGCCCGCGAGCACCAGCATCGAGAGGACAACAGCCCCTCCGCGACGACACGTTCGTGACATCTGTCCCCCAAGTCCGCCCACGTACGCACCCTACGTCTCAGGCCGGCCGGTCCCGGCATGAGACGTGTGCCCCGGTCACGAACCCAGAATCGTCGTCAGGAACTCTCCCGTCCACACCAGCAGTTCACGCCCCACCACCGGCTTGCCGCCGATCTTGCCCGCCGTCGGACGCGGAACCAGGATCTGATGCGCCGCCGGCTTGATGACCGTCCGGGGATGGAGCCGCTTCAGCCGCAGCTCCTGGGACTCCCGCAGCTCCACCGGCGCGAAGCGGATGTTCGGACCCTGGAGCACGATCTCGCCGACACCGCATGCCCGCGCGAGCATCCGCAGACCCGCCACCAGCAGCAGGTTCTCCACCGGCTCCGGAAGCTTGCCGTAGCGGTCGGTGAGCTCCTCACGGACCGCCTTGATGTCCTCCTCCGTGTTGGCGGAGGCGATCGCCCGGTACGCCTGCAGCCGCAGCCGCTCACCCGGCGCGTAGTCATGCGGGACATGCGCGTCGACGGGAAGCTCGATCTTGACCTCCAGCGGCGCTTCCTCCACCACACCGCCGTCGAGTGAGGCGCGGTAGTCGGCCACCGCCTCGCCCACCATCCGGACATACAGATCGAAGCCGACGCCCGCGATATGGCCGGACTGCTCGCCGCCGAGCAGATTGCCCGCGCCACGGATCTCCAGGTCCTTCATGGCGACATACATGCCCGCGCCCATCTCGGTGTGCTGCGCGATCGTCGCCAGACGCTCATGAGCCGTCTCCGTCAGCGGCTTCTCCGGCGGATAGAGGAAGTAGGAGTATCCGCGCTCCCGTCCCCGCCCGACACGACCGCGCAACTGATGCAACTGCGAAAGACCGAAGTTGTCGCCGCGCTCCACGATCAGGGTGTTGGCGTTGGCGATGTCGATACCCGACTCGACGATCGTCGTGGAGACCAGCACATCGAACTTCTTCTCCCAGAAGTCCACCACGACCTGTTCCAGGGCCTGTTCGGACATCTGCCCGTGCGCCGTGGCGATCCGCGCCTCCGGGACGATCTCGCGCAGCCGGGCGGCGGCCCGGTCGATCGACTCGACACGGTTGTGGATGTAGAAGACCTGGCCCTCGCGCAGCAGCTCACGCCGGATGGCCGCGCCGATCTGCTTCTCCTCGTACGGGCCCACGAAGGTCAGCACCGGATGGCGCTCCTCCGGCGGTGTGGTGATCGTCGACATCTCGCGGATACCGGTGACGGCCATTTCGAGCGTACGGGGAATGGGCGTCGCGGACATCGTGAGGACGTCGACATTGGCGCGGAGCTTTTTGAGCTGCTCCTTGTGCTCCACACCGAAGCGCTGCTCCTCGTCGACGATGACCAGGCCCAGGTCCTTGAACTTGGTCTCCGAGGAGAACAGTCGGTGCGTACCGATGACCAGGTCGACCGAGCCCTCCCGCAGGCCCTGGAGAGTCGCCTTCGCCTCCGCGTCCGTCTGGAAGCGGGACAGCGCTCTCACGACGACCGGGAACTGCGCGTACCGCTCGGAGAACGTGCCGAAGTGCTGCTGCACCAGCAGTGTCGTCGGTACCAGGACGGCGACCTGCTTGCCGTCCTGGACCGCCTTGAAGGCCGCCCGTACGGCGATCTCCGTCTTGCCGTAGCCGACATCGCCACAGACCAGCCGGTCCATCGGGACCGTCTTCTCCATGTCCTCCTTGACCTCGGCGATCGTGGAGAGCTGGTCCGGTGTCTCCACGTAAGGGAAGGCGTCCTCCAGCTCCCGCTGCCAGGGAGTGTCCTGGCCGAAGGCATGGCCGGGCGCGGCCATCCGCGCCGAGTAGAGCTTGATCAGGTCGGCGGCGATCTCCTTGACCGCCTTCTTGGCCCGCTGCTTGGTCTTCGTCCAGTCCGCGCCGCCCAGCCGGTGCAGCGTCGGGGCCTCGCCGCCGACGTACTTGGTGACCTGTTCAAGCTGGTCGGTGGGGATGTACAGCCGGTCACCGGGCTGACCGCGCTTGGCGGGGGCGTACTCGACGAGCAGATACTCACGCGTCGCGGCCTGCACCGTGCGCTGCACCATCTCCACATACCGGCCCACGCCGTGCTGCTCGTGGACGATGTAGTCGCCCGCCTCCAGCGTGAGCGGGTCAATGGTCTTGCGGCGCTTGGCCGGCATCCGCTGGCCGTCCTTGCCGGCCGCCTTCTGGCCGGACAGGTCCGTCTCGGTGAGCACGGCGAGCTTCAGCGCCGGGTCCACAAAGCCGTAGTCGATCGAGCCGCAGGCGACATGCACGACGGACGGCGTGATCTCGGCGAGACCGGCGGCGCTGCGCGCGCCCGGCGTGTCCAGCCGGGCCGGGATGCCCTCGCCGCCGAGGACCTCGACGGTACGGGACGCCGTGCCGTGGCCCTCGGTGACGAACACCGTGCGCCAGCCGTCCGCGAGCCAGCCCTTGGTGTCGGCCAGCGCGCGGGCGGTGTCGCCGCGGTAGGTCTCCGGAGCACGCATCCCCAGCGTGATGGACTCCTCCGTGATCTCCTCGTCGACGGCGAACGGAGAGACCGACCACCACATCATGCCCAGCTCACGCGCCCGGTCCCGGACATCCGCGATGGACCACAGCGAGGCCGCGCCGACATCGATCGGGGCCTCTCCGCCGCCCGCGCTGGCCGCCCAGGAGGCATGGAGGAACTCCTGACTCGTCGCCACCAGGTCCGACGCCCTGGTCCGTACCCGCTCCGGGTCGCAGACCAGGGTCATGGCGCCCTTCGGCAGGACGTCCAGCAGGAGTTCCATGTCGTCGACGAGGACCGGCGCGAGGGATTCCATGCCCTCGACCGCGATCCCTTCGGCGATCTTGCCGAGCAGCTCGCCCAGCTCCGGGTGGAGCTCGGCGAGCGCGGCGGCCCGCTCCCGTACCTCGGCCGTCAGCAGCAGCTCACGGCAGGGCGGCGCCCACAGACCGTGCTCGGCGACCTCCAGGGACCGCTGGTCGGCCACCTTGAAGTACCGGATCTCCTCGACGTCGTCGCCCCAGAACTCCACCCGCAAGGGGTGCTCCTCGGTGGGCGGGAACACATCCAGGATGCCGCCGCGTACGGCGAACTCACCGCGCTTCTCGACCAGCTCGACCCGCGCGTACGCGGCGGCGGCCAGCGCTTCCGTGATCTCGTTCAGATCGGCGCTCTGCCCGCTGCGCAGAGCGACGGGCTCCAGCTCGCCGAGCCCCTTGACCTGCGGCTGGAGCACGGAACGCACGGGCGCGACCACAACGCTGACCGGCCCGGCCGTCGGATCGTCCCGCACGGGATGCGCGAGCCGGCGCAGCACGGCGAGCCGGCGTCCCACAGTGTCGGAGCGCGGCGAGAGCCGCTCGTGCGGCAGCGTCTCCCACGACGGGTACTCGACGACGGTGTCCGGGTCGAGCAGCGACCGCAGGGCCGCCGCCAGATCCTCCGCCTCCCGGCCCGTGGCCGTCACGGCCAGCACCGGCCGCCCGGCCTCCCGTGCCAGCGCGGCCACCGCGAACGGCCGCGCGGCCGGCGGCCCGATCAGATCGACATGCGTGCGGTGACCGTCGGTGGCGGCCTTCACCGCTTCGGCGAGCGCCGGGTCACGTACTACGGCGTCCAGCAGACCGTGCAGGCTCATGAAGGGGGTTCCGTCCGGGTCGTGAGAGGAGAGGCGGTCGTGAGAGGAGAGGCGAGAGCGGTGGACAACGCGAAGGGCCCGACACGTCTCACGGGCCGGGGGTTGTCCAGCGTACGACGCCGCCGGGACACACGCGGTCGCCGCCCGTCGCCGTCGTTCACCGCGAGCACGGGCCGTCCTCGGCCGAGCGCGGGGCCTCCGGCGGACAGCGGTCCGGCCCCGGTGGGCGTTGGAGGACGCCCACCGGGGCCGGAGGGCCCCTACGGTATCGCCCTACTCCGTGGCGATCGCGTTGAGGACGTTCATCCGTCCGGCCCGGAAAGCCGGGACCAGCGCCGCGAACAGTCCGACGAAGGCCGAGGCCACGAAGACCGTCACGATCGTCGGCCAGGGAATCTCCAGAACTCCGAGACCCTCCAGCGCCAGCAGCTTCTGGGCCGCCGTGCCCCAGCCCATGCCCAGACCGAGGCCGAGCAGGGCACCGAAGAGGGCTATGACCACGGACTCCAGACGGATCATCCGGCGAAGCTGACGGCGGGAGAGCCCGATCGCCCGCAGCAGACCGATCTCGCGGGTCCGCTCCACCACTGACAGGGCCAGGGTGTTCACCACACCCAGCACCGCGACGACGATCGCGAGAGCCAGCAGACCGTAGACGATATTGAGGAGCTGGCCTATCTGGTCCTTCAGATCCTGCTTGAAGTCGGTCTGGTTCTGCACCTTGTACTGCGGATACGCGGCGAGCGAGTCCTTGAGGGCCGCGTACGCCTCCTTCTCCTTGCCGTCCTCGGCCGCCGCGAACATGATCATGTTCTTGGGCATCTTGTCGGCGGGCACATACAGCTCGGCGGTCGTGATGTTGGTATACATCACGCCCTTGTCGACACTCGTGTCGTCCGAGGTGATCGCCGCGATCCTCAGATCGGCGGTCTTTCCACCCGGGAAGGTGACGGACATCTCGTCACCGACCTCGACGCCGTGCTTCTCGGCGTAGGCGTCGCCGACCGACATCGCGTTCTTCCCGTATGCCGCCGACAGCTCACCCGCGACGGTCTCCCGGCGCAGATCCTGGGCGTAGCTCGGATCGGCGGCCACCAGCCCCACCTCGTCGGTCTTCCCCGCTGGATCCGTCAGCCTGACGTCGACCCACTTGTACTCGGTGACATGCGCGAGGTCCGGTGCCTTCTCCAGCGCGGCCTGCGCCTGCGGCATGATCGGCTGGCCGTTCCCGGACTGGATGATGAAGTCCGCGCCGACCGACTTGTCCAGCTCGTCGGTGGCCGAGGCGACCATCGAGGAGCCGACCACCGAGAGGCAGGCGACCAGAGCGAGCCCGATCATCAGTGCGGCGCCGGTGGCTCCCGTACGCCGCGGATTGCGCAGCGCGTTGCGCTCCGCCATCCGGCCGACCGGGCCGAACATCCGCAGCACGACCACGCTCAGCACCCGGACCAGACCGCCCGCGAGCAGCGGGCCGATGACCACAAAGCCGATGAGGGTCAGGACCACACCCACACCGAGGAAGAGTGAGCCCTCGCTCGCCTTGTCGGCTCCCGCCGATGTGAGGAGAGCGGCGGCGCCGGCGCCCGTGAGAACCACTCCGAGGACTGCCCGGATCCAGCCCGCCCTGCCGTCCGCCGGTGTCCCGGCGTCACGCAGCGCGGCCATCGGCGAGATCTTCCCCGCCCGCCGGGCCGGGACATAGGCCGCCAGCACGGTGACCACGACGCCGAGGACCAGCCCGATCACCGGAGTCGTCCACTTCACGGTCAGATCCTGCGTGGACAGCTCCATACCGATGGCGGACATGAGCTTCATCAGTCCGACGGCAAGCCCCACACCGGCGCCGACACCGGCCACCGAGCCGAAGATCCCCAGCAGCACGGCCTCCAGCAGCACCGAGCGGTTGACCTGCTTGCGGCTGGAGCCGAGCGCCCGCATCAGACCGATTTCACGGGTCCGCTGGGCGACCAGCATCGAGAAGGTGTTGACGATCAGGAAGATACCGACGAGGAAGGCGATCCCGGCGAAGCCGAGCATCGCGTACTTCATCACGTCCAGGAAGGAGCCGACGTCCGAGCGGTTCGCGTCCGCGGCCTCCTGCTGCGTCTGGAGCTTGTACGGACCGGCGCCGAGCGCGGCCGCCACGTCCTGCTTGAGCCGGCTGTCGCTGACGCCCTGCTCCGCGGTGACATTGAGCTGAGTGAACCGGCCGGTGGCGCCGAGCAGTTGACGCTGAGCGGTGGCGGTGTCGAAGTAGAGGACTGTCGCACCCGGGTTGGTGACCTTGAATGTCGCGATACCGGAGACCTTCGCCGTGAAGTCACCCGTGACGGCGATGGTCCGCAACGAGTCACCGATGGCGAGATGGTGCTTCTCCGCGGTGTCGGCGTCCACCATCACCTCGGTGGGGCCGCGCGGCGCGTGGCCGGAGGTGATCTCCATCGAACGGAGGTCGTTCCGTGTCCAGTTGCCCGCGATGGTCGGCGCGCCGCTGGTCGCGCCCACGTTCTTGTTGTCGGCGTTGACGACGGTCACGCTCATGCTGCTGACGGCGCCCTCGACGGACTTCACACCGTCCGCCGCCCCGACCGTCTCGATGGCCGAGGCCGGCAGCGTCTCGGGCTTGCCCGTCTGCGGGGTCTCGTCCGGGCCCTTGGCGGCCTTGGGACTGACCGTGACGTCGGCGGAGGTCGCGGCGAAGAGCTTGTCGAATGTCGTGTTCATCGTGTCGGTGAAGACGAGCGTGCCCGACACGAACGCGACCGACAGCAGGACGGCTACGGCGGAGAGCGCCATCCGCCCCTTGTGCGCGAGGAAGTTGCGCATGGAGGTCTTGACGACGGTCACGACGTCCGCCCCCGCGCGTCGAAGTCCTTCATGCGGTCGAGGACGGCGTCGGCCGTCGGCCGGATCATCTCGTCGACGATCCGGCCGTCCGCCAGATACAGCACACGGTCCGCGTAGGACGCGGCGACCGGGTCGTGCGTCACCATCACGATCGTCTGGCCCAGCTCGTCGACGGACCGGCGCAGAAAGCCCAGCACCTCCGCGCCGGCGCGCGAGTCCAGATTTCCGGTCGGCTCGTCACCGAAGATGATCTCGGGGCGGGCGGCGAGCGCTCTGGCCACCGCGACCCGCTGCTGCTGACCGCCGGAGAGCTGCGTCGGCCGGTGCTTGAGCCGGTCCGCGAGCCCCACCGTCTCCACGACCTGCCGCAGCCACGCGGCGTCCGGCTTACGGCCGGCGATGTCCATGGGCAGCGTGATGTTCTCCAGGGCGTTGAGCGTCGGCAGGAGGTTGAACGCCTGGAAGATGAAGCCGATGCGGTCCCGCCGCAGTTGCGTGAGCCGCTTGTCCTTGAGCTTCGTTATCTCCGTCTCGTCGAGGTGGATCTCACCCGAGGTGACGGTGTCCAGACCGGCGAGGCAGTGCATCAGCGTCGACTTGCCGGAGCCCGACGGACCCATGATCGCGGTGAACTGCCCCCGGGCGATGTCCACATCGACATGGTCGAGCGCGACCACCCGCGTCTCTCCCGAGCCGTACGCCTTGACGACCTGCCGCGCTCGCGCCGCGACGGCCGTACGCCCTCCAGTACCCCCGTGCCTGGGAATGGTCACAGCCGTTGCCACGGTAAGTCTCCTATGTCGGTCGATACTTCGATGAATGCGCAACAGCCCGTGATGAGGTCGAATCACCGCTGTCGTCCCGCGTGTTCTGAGTCTGCTGGTTTCAGGGCCCCGGCGCGCTGGTGCGCAGCGCAGTCTTCGCCTGGGGTTTTCCCCACCCCCCTGCTCCGGTGAGCCCCCGCCGAACACCCGCGGGCTCTCCGTAGCCGTAAGACAAAGTTAAGGAACGAGCGGCCGTCTTCTCGTCGTCCGCCGGGACGACCGGCCCCTGGCCACATGTAAGGAGAACCCCCTAGGGGACTCGGCCCCCGGGTGGAGCCCCCGGGTGGAGCCCCCGGGTGGAGCCCCCGGGTGGAGCCGCTGGGTGGAGCCGCTGGGTGGAGCCGCTGGGTGGAGCCGCTGGGTGGAGACCGCCGGAGCGGCGGGGCGTGGCGCCGGGCGAATCCCGCGCCCTCCCGCACCACGCGGCGCGAGTGAGAAGGTGTCCCACGGAAATACATGCATAGGGAAGGGATCCCGTGAGCGGCGCCGGCGGAAGTACCGAGAACACCGGACGTACCGAAGCGATACCAGAGGCCCCGGCACCGCCGGCCGTCCCCGCGCCACCCGGACGCGGACGCCGCCGCGGAAGCCGGCCGGACCGTGCGCGAGGCCGCGGGCCGGTCGTCGCCGCACTGATGCTCGGCATGGCGCTCGCCGCGCTGGACGGCACCATCGTCTCCACGGCCGTCCCGCAGATCGTCGGCGACCTCGGCGGATTCGCCGTCTTCTCCTGGCTTTTCTCCGGTTATCTGCTCGCCGTGACCGTCACCCTGCCCGTGTACGGAAAACTCTCCGACACCTTCGGCCGCAAACCGGTGCTGATCGCCGGAATCATCCTCTTCCTCATCGGCTCACTGCTCTGCGCGACCGCCTGGAACATGGCCTCCCTGATCGCCTTCCGCGTCGTCCAGGGCCTCGGCGGCGGCGCGCTCCAGGGCACGGTGCAGACCATCGCCGCCGACCTCTACCCGCTCAAGGAACGTCCCAGGATCCAGGCCAAGCTGTCGACGGTCTGGGCCATGTCGTCCATCGCGGGACCCGCTCTCGGCGGACTGCTCGCCGGATACGCGGACTGGCGCTGGATCTTCCTGATCAATCTGCCGGTGGGCGCCGTCGCGCTCTGGCTGGTGGTCAGGCATCTGCGCGAGCCCGGCCGTACGCCTGCCACCACCACCGCACCGGCGGCACCCGCCACCGCCCTCGACACGCCGGCCGTCCGGAAAGACATGTCCCCAGCGCCCGCCGATACGTCCCGCCACACCGGTGCCCGTACCGTACGGGCGCCCCGCACCCGTATCGACTGGGCGGGCGCCCTCGCCGTCTTCGCCACCGGCGCACTGCTGCTCACCGCCCTCGTCCAGGGCGGCGTCGCCTGGCCCTGGCTGTCCGCGCCCTCGTTCGCCCTCCTGGGCGGCAGCGCCGTCCTCGCCGCACTCACCGTGGTCATCGAGCGACACGCGGCGGAGCCGATCATTCCGGGATGGGTCTGGCGCCGCCGGACCATCGCTGCCGTCAATCTCGCGCTCGGCGCCCTCGGTCTGCTGATGGTCGCGCCGACCGTCTTCCTCCCGACCTACGCGCAGTCCGTGCTCGGCCTCGGCCCGATAGCGGCCGGCTTCGTCCTCTCCGCCATGACGCTGAGCTGGCCGGTCTCCGCGGCCCTCTCCAACCGGCTCTACAACCGCATCGGCTTCCGCCGGACCGCGATCATCGGAATCTCACTGGCCATGCTGGTGCTGCTCGCCTTCCCGCTGCTTCCCTTCCCCGGCCGGCCCTGGCAACCGGCACTGATCATGCTGCTGCTGGGCGGCGCGCTCGGGCTCTTCCAGCTCCCGCTGATCATCGGCGTCCAGTCGACCGTCGGCTGGTCGGAGCGCGGCACGGCCACCGCGTCCATACTCTTCTGCCGCCAGGTCGGGCAGAGCGTCGGCGCCGCGCTGTTCGGTGCCGTCGCCAACACCGTCCTCGCCGCCCGGCTCGCCGACCCGCCCTCGCCGGGACTCCCGGACGACCTGGACTCGGTCTCGCGCGCGCTGGAGAATCCCGCCGCACTCACCGCCGAAGCCACGGACTATCTGCGCCGGGCGGTGGACGCGGCGGTCGACCACGTCTATCTCGGCGCGGCCGGAGCCGCGGCCGTCGCCCTGCTGGTGCTCCTCTTCGTGGCACCGCACCGCTTCCCGGTCATCCCGGAGAAGGACGGCGACTGACACGCGCCCCCGCCGACCATCCCGCCGGCTCAGCCCGTCACCGGGACGCGCCCGGTCAGCGCCGCCAGACTGCTCCGTACCTGCGCCAAGTGCGACCGCATCTCCTCACATGCCTCGTTGTGCTCCCGCAGCACCCGCTCCGTGTCCCGCGCGATCCGCTCCGCCCGCGCCCGCGCCTGCCCGACCAACTCGGCGGCCCTGGCCCGGGCGTTCTGCTGGCCGTACCGCGCCCGCTCGCCCGCCTCGAAGAAGAGTCGCTGCGCGTGCATGAGCCGGACCTCCGCGTACGCCGCGAGTTCCGCCTGCTGAAGCTCCACGGCGGCCTCCCGCTCCGCGAACTCCCGCTCCGCCGCCACCAGCCGCTCGATCTGGCCCTGCTGCGGACCGCCGACCGCGGCCTGGGCCCGCCGGCGCGTCTCCGCCAGCATCTCCAACGCCGCCTCGCGCTGCTCCTCGGCGTCGCGACGCGCCTCCGCCAGCTCCGCGTCGGCCGCGCTTCTGGCGGCCTCCAGGACCCGCCCCGCGTAGTGCTCCGCCGCCGCCCCCACGGAATCGGCCTGTGCACAGGCTCTCTCCTGGAGCTGCCCCGCCGTGTCCCCGGCCATGTCGAGCACCGCCCTCGAATCCTCGCGCGCCCGGGCCCGTACCGCCTCGGCCTGCTCCATCGTGAGAAGCAGGATCTGCTGGGCGCGATGGCCGAGCGTCTCGTACGACTGCGGCGCGAGGGACGACACCCGCTTGCGCAACTCGACCGTCTCGTCCTCCATCCGCGTGGCGATCCCGGTGAGCCGCGCCGCGCGCTCCCAGGCGTCGGCGCGCTCCCGGTACAGCGCCGTGACCCGCTGATCGACCTGCGCCGGGCAGTAGCCGCGCCCCCGCACCGACGCGAAGCCATGAGCCGACAGCCATGCAGCACCCATCCTGAAACCCCTTTCCGACACAAAACACCATCCGGAGTAATCCTGTCGGAAAGGACCGAACTGCCCATACCGCGACACTCCCCCCGACCGCCCAGGTCCAGGACACGGCGTGCGCGGTGCGGCACCGCAAACGCGAACGACCGAGGCGCCCACCGCATCTCGCGGAGAGCGCCTCGGTCATTCACCTGCCGCACGGCCACCGGGCCGCGGTCAGCTCACAGCAGTCCGTCCCACATCTGCTCCAGCAGCACCGACCACCAGCTCTCCGGCGACGACAGCGCCGCCGGATCGAGCGCGGCGAGCTGCGCCTGGAAGTCGACCGTCCAGCGGCCCGCCTGCTCCGGGTTGAGACCGAAGCGCAGCCGCCACATCCGGCCCAGCAGCGCCAGCGACCGCGTGAACTCCGGCAGGCCGGTGTTCACGAACTGCGGCGGCGACGACTGCCCGCCGGGACCCGCCTCGACCGGCACCGCCATGATGTGCGCCGTGCCGTACTGGACACAGATCGCCCGGCCGAAGTCGCTGCCCATCACCAGATACGAGTTCGCGTCCGGCGCCGCCGGCACCTGCCGCTGCGCGGCCAGTTCCGCCAGCGTGGGCACCACCGGCTGCGGCGGCTGGGCCCAGAAGAACGGCCCGAAATCGGCCGGCAGCCCCGCCCACACCAGCGTGCGCGCCACAATCTCCGGCACTCCCTGACGGGACACCGCCCGCTGGTCGAACCGGCAGATGCCCGCCGGGCCGAACGCCCCCATCAGCTCCTGCGCGACCCCCTCCGGCGGGATGGGCGGAGCGGGCGGCAGCGGCGGCAGCGGCGCACGCACCGGCGCGGGCCGCGCGGGGCCGTCCGCGACCTGATGCAACTCACCCTGATGAGTGAGGAGATGCCGCATGCCCTGTTGCCGGCCGGCGTGGTCCTGGCCGTACGGAGCGACACTGGTGATCCGCACCTGCGGCCAGGTCTCCCGGATCATCCGCGCGCAGTAACCGCCGGGCAGCTCGCACGACTCCAGCTCCGTGTGCAGCTCCAGCACCTGCTGCGGCGGCACGTTCATGGCGCGCAGCTCATGCAGGATCTGCCACTCGGGATGCGGAGTGCCGGGCGCGGAACGGCGGATGAGCCGGGCCTCGGAGCCGTCGGGCGCGCGATAACGCAGCACGGCCTGATAGCCGGGACCGACCGTCGGAAGCGCGGGCGGCTGCTGCGGATAGCCGTACGCCGCCGGACCGGGCGCCGGGACGGCCGGCGGCATACCGGGCGGGCCGGGAGGACCCGGCGGCGGACCGGACCGGCCAGGACCGGCGAGCATCGTCTCGGCGTGCTGCGCGCCACCCGGCGCACCCGGCGGACCAGGAGGCCCGGGCGGAGCCTGATGACCCTGAGGCGGGCCCGCGAACATCGTCGGCGCGTGATGCGGCGCGCCGGCGGGCACGCCGGGCGGCGGCGCGGCGGGAGGCGCCGGAGGCCGCGGGCCGCCGGGACCGGGATGCGGGACAAGCTGCGTCGGCAGATAACCGGCCGCCGGAGCACCGGGCGCGCCGGGACCCGAAGGCGGCGGCGCCGGAACGGACGGCCGCGCGCCCGGAACACCCGGAGCGCCGGGCGGCGGCGGAGGCGTCGCTCCGCCACCGCCCGGACCGCGCCGTGGTGCCTGCGCCTTGCTGGTCGCGGCGTCGGAGATGTCGGCGGCGCCGGCACCGGCCGGCCCCGGCGCGCCAGGACCCGGCACCTGGCCGCCCGGCAGCGGAGTCACCGTGGTCGGCGGCAGCTCGCCGCCGCCCGGGAGGAGCGTGGTCGGCGCGTCACCGGGCGCCACCGGCGGCGGCGTGCGCACCTCGTCCGCCGCCAGGAGCGGCGGCGCGAAGACCGTCGCCGGCAGCGGTACGGAACCGTCCTCCGCCGAACCGGGCGAAGCATTGGTGTCGGTACCGGCCCAGGGCGTGGCCCCGGCCGGCGCCGCGACCGGCACACCGTCGTTGGCCGTGGGCACATACTCCGCGCCGCGACCGCCAGCCGACCCGGGAGCGGCCCAAGGAGAGCCGCTTCCCGGCCCGTTGGCCGCCACACCGGCGCCGGAGGAGGAACCCGAAGAAGCCGGAGAGGCCACAGACCCCGTGGACGCTGCCGCCGCCGCCGACGACCGCCGGTCCGGAATCCCCAGCCTGTCCGCCGCCTCCTGGAGCCACTCCGGCGGAGTCAACAAGAACGACGTCTGATTCAGATCGATCCGCTGCGGCGGCTCGGCCGCCACCGGCGCCGCGACCGGCGCCCCGTACTCCTCCTCGTACCGCCGGATCACCTCACCCACCGGCAGCCCCGGCCACAGCGTCGCCTCACCACTGTCCCGGGCGATCACCAGCCGCTGCCGGCCGCCGTCCGACGTGGGACCGTCCTCACGGTCCTCCGCCCACACGACAAAACCCAGCTCGAACTCCCGCACCCGCACCTCACGATGCTGGTAACCCGGCACATCGCCATTGACCCAGTCGTCCGCGCGCTCCTGCGCCTGCGCGAAGGTCACCATCGCGCTCATCCCTCCACCGGGACAGCGTGCGCGAAGCCGCCGTCCACCATCAGATTCGCCACGGTCTCCAACTCGGGCGGACTGCCCGCCAACCGCCCCAGAAAGACATCGAAGTCCTCCCCGCACGGCAGCAACAGCCGCTCCACCCGCTCCCGCACATCCCACTCGCCCCGGTCCCGGGCATCGTCGTACGCGCAGAACCAGACCGAACCGAGCCGCTCGCCCTTCACCTTCACCGCGAGAATGCCGCCCTGGACAAAACCGACACCCAGATAATCCTTGGTCAGATGGTCCCGCAGACACTTGTTGACGTACACCAGGTCATTGACCGCGGCCTCGTCCCGCACCGTGAAAAACGGCTGATCCAACAGCAGACCCAGCTCCGGATCGAGCGCCACGCCCACCGGCGCGCAACCGCCCGCCGCCTTCAGAAACGCGCGGTACGCACCCGGCAGCCGATAACCCAGATCCTCCTCCACACCCAGAAGCTGCTGCTCACTCACCGACAACGACGCCTTCGGTAGCCCGAAATGCACCGGCCGGGTCTCCCGCAACGGCCGCGTACCGCGCTTCTCATGATCCACACGCGTCGTCGCCAGACCACCGTGATGCCGCAGCAACGCCTTCACCTCGACCGGCACCAGCACCAGCCGACGCGAAGCCGGCACATGATGCCAGGTCAGACCATGCGGAGTGGCCACCGAAGGAATCGTGTCCCACAACTCGTGCCCCGCCGCGTGCAGCGCCGCGTTCGCCGACACATAATCCGTGAGACGCAGCTCATCCACGCCGAACCCCTCCGGAGGCTCCGCGATCTCCGCGGCGGCGCGCGCGTACGGCGAGAAATCCGGATAGCCGTCCTCGTCCACCCGCACACCTCTCGGATGGCGAGCAGCCCGGACCGGGTCCGGGAAATGCACGACCTGCCCGGCGTAGGCCGCATTCGGTGGCGCGGCTTGCTGCCCGAGCCGACCTGTCGTCATGGCGGTTGCCCCCTGCTGCTTCCGGCTGGTTCAGCACAGCCCTGGTTCAGCACAGCCTATGCGGTGAGGCAACAGGGGCTCAGGCACTCCTCCCAGCCGCCGCCACGACCCTTCCAACCCGTGACCAACTGTCACTCAAGAGTGACCCAGAGCCGACACAACCCCCCGAAACACGCCCCAGCTTCCCCACGGCCCGTCACATTTGGCAGGCTGTCCCCGCAAACTCGGGGGACGTGACACAGCGGCTACCCGCCGCGGGCACGGGAGGGACAGCACCTTGCACACAGCACCGACCGGCACATCCGGCGACCCACGCCTCAGTTGGAGCAGCACGGAACCAAGCCGGCCACCCGCACTCCACCGGCGCCGCGACGGCATCCTGCCCGCCGTCGCCGCCGCGTTCTCCGTACGCGGCGAAACCCTCACCAGCACCGCCGGCAAAGGCGACCAGCCACCCACGCTCCACCCGCTCGTACAGGACTTCCTCGACACCCTCACCAGCGGACAGCGGGAACGGTTCACCGGCCGCTGCCCCGAAGCCATACTGCTCTCCCGCCACCTCACCGCCACCGAGGACAGCCGCTCCAAACGAGCCCGGCGAAAACCCCTCACCCACAGCGAGGCACGCCGCTCCCTCAAACACTCCAAACTCACCGCCCGCCACATCCGCGAAGACGGCGACCCCCTCCACGGCAGCTACGCCCCGCCCTGCCGCTCCTGTACACCGCTCCTCGCCCACTTCGGCGTACGGCCCGTCGACCCCACCGAGAACGGCTGACCATGCCCGACCTCAGCACCACCCGCTTCCCCGTCCCCGTCGACGCCGCACTGCGCGAAGCCGGCTGGCAGCCCGGCCGCTGGGACATAAAACAGGCCGAGGAATGGGCCGACACCCTCAGTGCCCACATCACCCCCGCCGGCCACCGCCACACCGTCCTCCCCGCCGCCGTCGAAGTCTGGGCCGAATTCGGCGGACTCCGCATCACCGCGTCCGGACCAGGACGGCAAATCGCCCCCGCCACCCTGCGCATGGACCCCATGGCCGGCATCCACCTCGCCCGCACCCTCGCCGACCTCGGCCGGTCCCTCGACACCCAGATCAGCCCAATCGGCGAAGAAGGCGAAGGACAAGCCGTCCTCGCCATCGACACCGAAGGCCGCGTCTTCAGCATCGACCACACCGGCGACTGGTACCTCGGACCCGACATCGACCACGCGCTCAGCACCCTGCTCACCGGCCTCGAACCCGCCCGGCTCACCTCAAGCTGACCCAGCACCCCGCACCGCCGGCCACCACGCCCCGGCTCAGGCAGCCGCACCACGATCCGGCAGCACCGCCGACACCCGGAAACCCCCCGCGTCCGTCTCCCCCGACACAAACGCCCCACCCAGAGCCATCACCCGCTCCCGCATCCCCACCAGACCATTACCGCCACTCGGCAACCCGGCGTCCTGCGCGCCACCGTCCGAAGGCCCGTTCTCCACCTGCATCGCCACCTCCGCATCACGATGCGCCAGCCGGACCCTCACCTTCGCGCCCGCAGCATGCTTGTGCACATTGGTCAACGCCTCCTGCACCACCCGGTACGCCGTCTGCTCGACCTCCCGCGCATACGAACGCCACTCCCCCTGCACCAACAGCTCCACCACCATCCCCGCGTCCCGGGACTGCCCCACCAACGCCTCGATGTCCCCCATACCCGGACCGTCCTCAGCCGCCGCGGCCGCCGCAGCGGCAGCCGCCGCCAGCCCCACCGCCGCCAACGGCACCGAGACCGCCGGCACCGGCCCCACATCCGCCGCCTTACGCGCGGCCACCCGCTCCCCCGTCCGCAGCACCCCCAGCATCTCCCGCAACTCCGTCAGCGCCTGCCGCCCCATGTCTCCCACCAGCGCCGCGTTCTTCACCGCCTTCGACGGATCCTTCAACGCCACCGCCTGCAACGCCGCCGCGTGCACCACCATCAGACTCACCCGGTGCGCCACCACATCGTGCATCTCACGGGCGATCCGCGTCCGCTCCTCCGTACGCGCCCACTCCGCACGCTGCTCCGCACGGTCAGCGAGCAGCGACAACTCCTGCTCCAGGCTGTCCGCCCGCTCCCGCAGACTCTCCATCAACCGCCGTCTCGCCCCGACATACAGCCCGAACAACACCGGCGGCGCCGTCAGCCCCACCGACATCAGAACCGCCACAAGCGGCACATACCACCGGCCCGAGTCAAACCCCGTGTCCGCCACGTTCTGCCGCGTCCGCACAAACGTCACAATCAACGTCCCCACCAGCGACATACCGGCCAACGCGACAATCAGCCGGCGCGGAGTCTCAGAAGCGGCGAGCGTATACAGCCCCACCAGCCCCATCAGATAACCCATCTCCGCCGGCGTGATCGCGATCGTGACAAGCACCACCGCCAGCGGCCACCGCCGCCGCACCAACAGCACCGAACCGGCCAGCAGCCCGAACACCACCCCCACCGGCACCGGCAGCGCCGCCGTATCCGCGAACCGCACCCCCTCCAGCCCGCACTCCAGAGCCGACACGACCGCCAGCCCCACATCCAGCACGACACTGCGCCGCCGCGCCCACCACCACAGGCCGCGAGCGGTCGCGCCCGCAGCGTCCTGGTGTGCCCCCGTTGTGGTCATGTCTCCCAGCCTACGGGCGCCCGCGACTCAATTTCCGGCGACCGCGACAGCACAGAAAGCGACCACACACACCCAGAACAACCATCGATCCCTCGAACTGGCGAATCGCCCACACATTCGAGCCGGACGTCCGCATTCCGGACGATGATCTCCGACATGACAGCGATCCACGGCCCGTACGCCGACTTCGAAGGACTCCGCGAACAAGCCGTCGCGCTGCGCCGCGAGGGCCTCAGCCTGCGCCAGATCCGCGACCGCCTGAAGATCCACAACAACGACATCCTCAACCGCCTCGTCAAAGGCGAACCACCACCGGAATGGACCAAACGCCCGAACGCCAAGGACGACCTGCGCGAAAAGGCCCGCGAGCTGCGCCGCGAGGGCCTCACCTACGACCAGATTCAGCTTGAGCTGGGCTGCTCGAAGAGCTCGATCTCCCTGTGGGTACGGGATCTGCCGAAGCCGGAGCGGCGCGACTCGGTGGAACAGGCGAAGCTGGCGGCCCGGAAGCGCTGGGATCACGAGCTGGCCGTCCGGGAGGAGCGACGCCGGCGGACGAAGGCGGCGGCCACCAACGACATCGGAGCGATGTCCGAGCGCGAGCTGTTCCTGCTGGGGGTCGGGCTCTACTGGGCCGAAGGCTCAAAGGCCAAGCAGCACCGCCCACAGGAACGGGTCACATTCATCAACAGTGATCCACACATGATCGAGGTCTTCTTCGCATGGCTCGATCTGCTGGGCGTCAGCCGCGACCGGCTGCGATACCAGGTCCAGATCCACGAGTCGGCCAATGTCTCCGCAGCGGAGCGCTTCTGGGCAGGCGTCGCGGGCGTCGACGTCGAGGCCCTCGGCAAGACCACACTCAAGAGGCACAACCCGAAGACCGTTCGAAAGAATGTCGGCGAGGACTATCGCGGCTGTTTCGCCATTCGGGTCCTGCGAAGTGCCGACTTGTACCGTCGCATCGAGGGCTGGTGGTACGGCATAGTAGTTGCTGCACTCGCGCCCGATCCTAAAAATCGGACATAGACGGCAAACCATCCCGGGTCGTCTAAAGGCAGGACAAATGGTTTTGGTCCATTGAATGAGGGTTCGATTCCTTCCCCGGGAGCCGCTCGTCACGGGTTCCGACCACACCGGTCGGGACCCGTATTCGTTTCCCCTCCGAGACCCCCCGGTATCCTGCGGTTGTCCACCACTCGAAGCCGAAGGACATTCCCGTGAGCGCCAACCGCCCGGCAGCCGTCATCGTCCTCGCAGCGGGTGAGGGAACCCGCATGAAGTCGAAGACTCCCAAGGTTCTGCACGAGGTCTGCGGGCGCTCGCTCGTCGGACATGTCGTGTCCGCGGCCCGTGAGCTCGGTCCCGAGCATCTCGTCGTTGTTGTCGGCCATGCCCGTGAGCAGGTCGAGGGGCATCTGAGCGACGCCTACCCCGGCGTGCGCACCGCTCTGCAGGCCGAGCAGAACGGCACCGGCCATGCCGTCCGGATGGCGCTCCAGGAGTTGGGGAGCACTCCGGACGGGACCGTGGTCGTCGTCTGCGGAGACACTCCGCTGCTCTCCGGCGAGACGCTGAACGCGCTGGCCGCGACCCATGCGGCGGACGGCAACGCGGTGACGGTGCTGACGGCCGAGGTTCCGGACGCCACGGGATACGGGCGGATCGTCCGGGACGGCGCGAGTGGTGCGGTGACGGCGATCGTGGAGCACAAGGACGCCACCGAGGCGCAGCGCGCGATCCGTGAGATCAATTCGGGTGTGTTCGCGTTCGACGGGCAGTTGCTGGCGGATGCTCTGGGGAAGGTGCGTACGGACAACAGTCAGGGTGAGGAGTATCTGACTGATGTGCTCGGGATTCTGCGGGAGGCGGGGCACCGGGTGGGTGCGGCCGTGGCGGCGGATCACTGGGAGATCGTGGGGATCAACAACCGGGTGCAGCTCGCGGAGGCGCGTCGGCTGCTGAATGACCGGCTGTTGGTGCGGGCGATGCTGGCGGGCGTGACGGTGGTGGATCCGGCGTCGGTCTTCGTCGATGTGACGGTGACGTTCGAGCAGGATGTGGTGGTGCATCCCGGGACGCAGTTGCTGGGTGCCACGCATCTTGGTGAGGGTGCCGAGGTGGGGCCGAATTCGCGGCTGCGGGACACGTCGGTGGGTGCGGGTGCGCGGGTGGACAACACGGTGGCGGACGGCGCGGTGGTGGGTGAGGCGGCGATGGTGGGGCCGTACGCGTATCTGCGGCCGGGTACGAGGCTTGGCGTGCGGGCGAAGGCCGGCACGTATGTGGAGATGAAGAACGCGACGATCGGCGAGGGCACGAAGGTGCCGCATCTGTCGTATGTGGGTGACGCGACGATTGGTGAGTACACGAATATCGGCGCGGCGAGTGTCTTTGTGAACTACGACGGTGAGTCGAAGCATCACACGACGGTCGGCTCACACTGTAAGACGGGTTCGGACAACATGTTTGTGGCGCCCGTCACGGTGGGGGACGGTGCTTACACGGCGGCGGGGTCGGTCATCACGAAGGATGTGCCGGCTGGTTCGCTGGCGGTTGCCCGGGGCCAGCAACGGAATATTGAAGGCTGGGTGGCTCGGAAGCGTCCGGGCAGCGCTGCGGCGCGGGCCGCTCTGGCCGCGCGGGAGGCGGGTGGGTCGGCTGAGAACGAAAGCTGACCGGAAACAGGTGCGTCGTTCTCGGCGTACCGTGATATCTGCACGATTCGGCTGGCTCGCAGGGACGCGCGGGTGCAGTGGCCGTCGACACGTCTGAGGAGACAGTGCTGTGACCGGGATCAAGACGACCGGCGAGAAGAAGCTGATGCTCTTTTCCGGCCGCGCCCACCCCGAGCTGGCGGAGGAGGTCGCACAACAGCTTGGTGTCGGGATTGTGCCGACCAAGGCGTTTGATTTTGCCAATGGTGAGATTTATGTCCGTTATCAGGAGTCGGCTCGTGGTGCGGACTGCTTCTTGATTCAGAGCCATACCGCTCCGATCAACAAGTGGATCATGGAGCAGTTGATCATGATTGATGCTCTGAAGCGGGCTTCGGCCCGGAGCATCACGGTGATCGTGCCGTTCTACGGTTACGCGCGGCAGGACAAGAAGCACCGTGGGCGTGAGCCGATTTCGGCCCGTCTGGTGGCGGATCTGATGAAGACGGCGGGCGCCGACCGGATTCTGACGGTGGATCTGCACACGGATCAGATCCAGGGCTTCTTCGACGGTCCGGTTGATCATCTGTTCGCGCTGCCGGTGCTGGCGGACTATGTGGCGGGGAAGGTGGACCGGTCCAAGCTGACGGTCGTGTCCCCGGACGCGGGCCGGGTGCGGGTCGCGGACCGCTGGTGTGACCGTCTCGGGGCGCCGCTGGCGATCGTGCACAAGCGGCGTGACAAGGATGTCGCGAATCAGGTGACGGTCCATGAGGTCGTCGGAAATGTGGCCGGCCGGGTGTGTGTGCTGGTGGACGACATGATCGACACGGGTGGGACGATCTGTGCGGCGGCGGACGCGCTGTTCGCGCATGGTGCGGAGGACGTCATTGTGACGGCGACGCACGGGGTGCTGTCGGGTCCGGCGGCGGACCGTCTGAAGAATTCGCAGGTCAGTGAGTTCGTCTTTACGAACTCACTGCCGGATCCGGGCAATCTGGAGCTCGACAAGATCACGGTTCTGTCGATCGCGCCGACGATCGCGCGTGCGGTGCGTGAGGTGTTCGAGGACGGCTCGGTGACCAGCCTCTTCGAGGAGCAGGCGTAGTCGTAGGGCTGTGTCCGGGCCTGTGTCCGGGTGCGGAAGATCGATTTCTGAGGCGGCCTTCCCGCCGGGTAGACTCACGGAGTTGCTCGGCGAGGGAGGCCGCACTTCTGTGCGGCGGTCCGTTATCGACGCGCTCTTCGTAGCAGGCCTGTCGTGGCCGGGTGACGGCCGACTTTCTGTCACCTACTACGAGGAGTGCATCATGGCTGAGCTGAAGCTCACCGCCGAGACCCGTACCGAGTTCGGCAAGGGCGCCGCGCGCCGTACGCGTCGTGCCGGCAAGGTTCCCGCGGTGATCTACGGTCACGGCGCCGACACCGTTCATGTGACGCTGCCGGGTCATGACCTGATGATGGCGCTGAAGACCGCGAACGTGCTGATCGGTCTGGACCTGGACGGCCGCCAGTCGCTGGTGATCCCGAAGGCCGTGCAGCGTGACCCGGTCAAGGGTTTCATCGAGCATGTCGACCTGCTCGCGGTGAAGCAGGGCGAGAAGGTCACCGTCGAGGTGGCCGTGCACACCGAGGGTGAGCTGGCTCCGGGTGCGAACCTGCTGGAGCACGTGCTTTCGACGCTGACCGTCGAGGCCGAGGCGACGCACATCCCGGAGTCCGTGACGGTGTCGATCGCGGGTCTGGACGCGGGTGCGTCGATCCTGGCGAAGGACATTCCGCTGCCGTCCGGTACGACGCTGGCCATCGACGAGGACGCTGTCGTCCTGCAGATTCTGGCCGCGCAGGCGGAGGAGCCGGCCGCGGACGAGGCCGGCGAGGGCGAGGGTGCGGGCGCCGAGGCCTGATCCTCTGCTGTGCCCCACGGGGTGGCGGGCCATGGCCCGCCACCCCGTTCGTCTGTTCGGGACCGCGGGCTGTCCACGGGCCCGTGTACGACTTCTGATTCACCTGATGCCGGTATGTGAGGAGACGCAGCGCGGATGACGACGGATGCGAATGCCCCTTGGCTGATCGTGGGTCTCGGGAATCCCGGGCCCGGCTACGCGGCCAACCGGCACAACGTCGGGTTCATGGTGGCCGATCTGCTCGCGGAACGTATCGGCGGTTCGTTCAAGCGGGCGCAGAAGGCGCAGGCTCAGGTGATCGAGGGCCGGCTCGGGCCGCCGGGTCCGGCGGGCCGGCGGGTGGTGCTGGCCAAGCCGATGTCGTTCATGAATCTTTCCGGTGGCCCGGTGGTGGGGCTGCGTGATTTCTACAAGGTGCCGACGGCGAATGTCGTGGCGGTCCATGACGAGCTGGACATCGATTACGGCGTGCTGCGGGTGAAGCTGGGCGGCGGGGACAACGGGCACAACGGTCTGAAGTCGATGACGAAGGCGATGGGTCCCGAGTATCACCGGGTGCGGTTCGGGATCGGCCGGCCGCCGGGTCGGATGCAGGTGGCCGATTTCGTGCTGAAGGATTTCTCGTCGGCGGACCGCAAGGAGCTGGGCTACTTCGTGGATCGTGCGGCCGACGCGGTGGAGTGTCTGGTGACGGAGGGGCTGGAGCGGGCGCAGGGCGCGTACAACTCCTGACAAGACCCCGCATTCAAGGTCCGCAGGTTGACCGGATGTGTTCCCATGGCCAAAGATCGCGCTGCATGAAGCGGAGTTCGCCCCATCCTTTGCTGTCGTTCGGCCGTCGGGCCGCGATGGGCTGTGTCGTCCTTCTGCTGCTGGCCGCGGGTGTCTGGTCGTCCTGGAGCGCCGCGCAGCATGTGATGCTCGCGAAGGGGCGTGAGCACGGCGTGTTCTCAGTCACGGGCTGCGAGGACGGGATGTGTACGGGCTCGTACGACCCGGAGGGCGCCGCCGGTCCGCGTGGCGGGATGACCATCGAGCAGTCGGTGGCTGTCAAGAAGGGCGGGCGGTTTCCGGTCGTGGTGAAGCCGGACACGAATGAGCTGGTCCGTACGGGCACGCCGGGTCTGCTGTACGCGTGGGTGCCGCTGGGCGGCGGGCTGCTGCTGGCGTCGCTGGTGATCGGTGGCGGGCTGCGTCTGACGCGGACGGCGTGGAGTACGGCGCTGGCGGGCGGGGCGCTGCTGCTCGCGGCGTTCTTCGCGCTCTGACCGGCGTCGTCGCGCAGCACCGCGTATCACCGCGTACAAGGAGGCTGCCTCCGTTCCGGACGTCCGGAACGGAAGCAGCCTCTTGGCGTGTACGGGTGCCGAGGACGGGTCAGCCGGTGTTGCGCAGACCTGCCGCGACTCCGTTGACCGTCAGGAGCAGCGCTCGGGACAGCAGCGGATCGGGGTCTTCCTCTCGCGCGGCGGCGGCGCGCTGGCGGGCCAGCAGCGAGACCTGGAGGTAGGAGATCGGGTCCAGGTAGGCGTCCCTGATCGCGAAGGTCTGCTGGAGGACGGGGTTGGAGTCGAGCAGCTTCTCACCGCCGGTGATCCGCAGTACTTCCCGCACGGTGAGGGCGTGTTCGGCCTCGATGCCGGCGAAGACGTGCTTCAGCTCGTCGGGCACGAGGGTGTCCACGTAGTGGCGGGCGATCCGCAGGTCGGTCTTGGCGAGTGTCATCTCGACGTTGGCGAGGAAGTTCTGGAAGAAGTGCCACTGGCCGTACATCTCGTCGAGCACCGTGTCGGGGCCGGCTTCGCGCAGTGCCTTCAGTCCTGAACCGACGCCGTACCAGCCGGGCACGATCTGCCGTGACTGGGTCCAGCCGAAGACCCATGGGATGGCCCGCAGGCCGTCGAGGCCCGCGCCCGAGTCGGGCCGCCGGGAGGGCCGGGAGCCGAGGTGGAGATCGGCGAGCTGGTCGACGGGGGTGGAGGCGAAGAAGTACGCGGGCAGGTCGGGGTCCTCGACGAGCTTGCGGTAGGCGCCGTGGGCCGCGTCGGAGACGGTGTCCATGGCCGCGTCCCAGCGGGCCAGTGCTTCGTCGGACTGGCGCGGCGCGGTGTGCAGCGCCGATGCCTGGAGGGTGGCGGCGACGGTCAGTTCCAGGTTCTCCCTGGCCAGGGAGGGGATCAGATATTTGTCGGAGATGACCTCGCCCTGTTCGGTCACCTTGATCTCGCCTTCGAGCGTGCCCCAGGGCTGCGCGAGGATCGCGTCGTGCGAGGGGCCGCCGCCGCGGCCGACGGTGCCGCCGCGGCCGTGGAAGAGCCGCAGTCGCACGCCGTGGCGGTGCGCGACATCACGCAGCCGCCGCTGTGCGCGGTGGATCTCCCACTGGGAGGTGGTGATGCCGCCGAACTTGGAGGAGTCGGAGTAGCCGAGCATGACTTCCTGCACGTCGCCGCGGAGGGAGACGAGCCGGCGGTAGGAGGGGTCGGCGAGCATCTCGTCGAGGATGACGTCGGCGGCGCGCAGTTCGTCGGTGGTCTCCAGCAGCGGCACGATGCCGATCTTGGCCCAGCCGCCGTGCAGGTCGAGCAGGCCGGCTTCGCGTGCCAGGACGGCCGCGGCGAAGACGTCGTCCGCGCCCTGGCACATGGAGATGATGTACGACTCGATGACCTCGGGGCCAAACCGTTCGAATGCCTGCCGGACGGTGTGGAAGACGCCGAGGGTCTTCTCGCCGGCGGCGTCGAGCGGCGCGGGAGTGGGAGCGAGCGGGCGGCGTGAGCGCAGTTCCTTGGCGAGCAGCTTCTGCCGGTAGTCGCGCGGCATGTCGGCGTAGCGCCAGGACTCCTCGCCGAGGCGGTCGAAGAGCTGTCCGAGGGCGTGGTGGTGGGCGTCCGCGTGTTCGCGCACGTCCATGGTGGCGAGCTGGAGGCCGAAGGCGGCGAGGGTGCGGATGGTGCGGTCCATGCGGCCGTCGGCGAAGAGGCCGCCGCGGTGTTCGCGCAGCGAGGTCTGGATCAGGGTGAGGTCGTCGAGGAGTTCGGCTGTGCCGAGGTAGTCGCGGCCGTTTTCGTGCGGGGTGTTCTTGGCGAGGCGCTCGCGGGTGTTGACGAGCTTCTGGCGGACGCAGGTCGCCTTGAGGCGGTAGGGCTCTTCGGCGTTGAGCCGCTTGTAGCGGGGGCTGATCTCGGGGAGGAGTTCGAGGTCGGTGCGGAGCGAGTCGAGCAGTTCCTCGGTGGCGCCGGTGTAGCGGATGGAGTTGGAGAGGAGGCCGCGCAGGTAGTCGATGAGTTCCAGTGCGTCGGTGATGCCGTGCTCGTGCTGGAGGATCAGCACTTCGCGGGTGACTTCGGGAGTGACGTTGGGGTTGCCGTCGCGGTCACCGCCGATCCAGGTGCCGAAGGTGAGCGGGCGGGTGCCGGAGGGCAGTTCCACACCGACCCGTTCGAGCTCGGCGACGAGATCTTCCAGTACGTCGCCGACGGCGCCGGCGTGCAGTTCGTCGAGGTAGTAAATGGCGTTGCGGGCTTCGTCGGCCGGTTCGGGCCGGACGACGCGGAGTTCGTCGGTCTGCCAGATGAGGTCGATGGATTCGGCGAGCCGCAGGTCGTGGCGGCGCCGGTCGGCGGAGATGACCGGGGCTTCCAGCAGTTCGGCGATGCGGCGGAGTTTGTTCAGTACGGAGCGGCGTGCGGCTTCCGTGGGGTGCGCGGTGAACACGGGCCGTACGTTGAGGTTCTTGACGGTCTCGCGCAGATGCTCGGGGTCGGCGTCCTTGAGCCGGTCCGCGGTCCGGGCGAGCAGTCCGCCCTCCGCGGCGCGGCGGGCGCGCATCTCCCGGCCGCGGTGGACCTGTTCGGTGACATTGGCCAGGTGGAAGTAGGTGGAGAAGGCGCGTACCAGCTTGGCGGCGGTTTCCAGGTCGGTGTCGCCGAGCAGCTCGGCGGCGGCTTCGCCGTTCTCGCGCGTCAGTGCGCGTACTCGCTCGACGAGCTCAAGGAGCTCCGGGCCTTCCTGGCGTACGAGGGTCTCGCCCAGCAGGTCACCTAGACGGCGGATGTCGGAGCGCAGCTCCGCGCTGGCGGATGAGGTCTGGTCGGCACTGCTCACAGGTGCGGCTCCTTGCAGTGTTTGAGCACGTCTGGAGGGTTCTGGAGACTTCGCGGACCGCGCTGTCCGACGACTCCAAGGATAGGTGGCCTTTCCCTGGCGTTATCCACAGGTCTCTTGTCGCGGCGTTGGACGCTGCCATACTTACGATGCCGTAGGTTACGCACCCGTATCCAGGCATCTGCCGTATTCCTCACCCCGAGGGGACCCCCCATGACGACGACCCCCGACGACGTGATCGAAGACTCCTCCACACCTCCATCGCCGGCTGACGGCGCCCCGATTCCCTCCGCCACGCTCGGCGCGGACAGCAAGGGGTCGATCGAGCAGTTCGCTCTGTTGCTCTTCATCGCCGTGCCTTTCCTGGCCCTGCTCGCGGCGGTGCCGCTGGCGTGGCGCTGGGGAGGTGTGAGCTGGCTCGATCTGGGCCTGATGGTGGCGATGTACTACATCGGCTGCCATGGCATCACGATCGGCTTCCACCGCTATTTCACCCATGGCGCGTTCAAGGCGAACCGCTCGCTGCGGATCGTGCTGGCCGTGGCCGGGTCGCTCGCCGTGGAGGGCCCGCTGGTCCGCTGGGTGGCGGACCACCGCAAGCACCACAAGTTCTCGGACGCGGAGGGCGACCCGCATTCGCCGTGGCGGTTCGGCGAGACGCTGCCGGCGCTGATGAAGGGCCTGTGGTGGGCCCACATCGGCTGGCTGTTCGACGAGGAGCAGACACCGCAGCAGAAGTACGCCCCTGATCTGATCAAGGATCCGGCCATCCGCGCGGTCTCGCGGCAGTTCGCTCTGTGGACGGTCGTTTCGCTGGCGATCCCGCCGCTGGTCGGCGGTCTGGTGACGATGTCCTGGTGGGGCGCCTTCACGGCGTTCTTCTGGGGATCGCTGGTCCGGGTGGCGCTGCTGCACCATGTGACCTGGTCGATCAACTCGATCTGTCACGCGGTCGGTAAGCGTCCGTTCAAGTCGCGGGACCGTTCGGGCAATGTCTGGTGGCTCGCCGTGCTGTCCTGCGGCGAGTCGTGGCACAACCTGCATCACGCGGATCCGACCAGCGCCCGCCATGGCGTGCTGAGGGGCCAGGTCGATTCCAGCGCCCGGCTCATCCGCTGGTTCGAGCTGCTCGGCTGGGCGTCCGACGTCCGCTGGCCGAGTGCTTCACGTCTGGACTCCCGGCGCAAGGGCGCACCCTCCAACGCGGCATGATGGGCATTGTGGCGATCGACGGCAGTACGAACAGCGCGGGCGGTACCGACAAGGGCCGGGCCCCGGTGGGCCGACGTGCCCGGCGGGTGCGTATGACCGGTGCGGAACGCCGCGAGCAACTGCTGGACATCGGCCGCACCGTCTTCGCCGAGAAGGGTTTCGAGGCCACGTCGGTCGAGGAGATCGCGTCGAAGGCCGGAGTTTCGAAGCCTGTCGTCTATGAGCATTTCGGCGGCAAGGAGGGGCTGTACGCGGTTGTCGTGGACCGTGAGATGCGCCAGCTCCTGGACATGGTGACCGGCGCGCTGACCGCCGGTCATCCGCGTGAGCTGCTGGAGCAGGCGGCGTTCGCTCTCCTCGACTACATCGAGACGTATACGGACGGTTTCCGCATCCTGGTGCGTGATTCGCCGGTCGCCCAGTCCACGGGCACCTTCGCGTCGCTGATCAGCGATATCGCCACGCAGGTCGAGGACATTCTGGGCATGGAGTTCAAGGCGCGCGGTTTCGATCCGAAGCTGGCTCCGCTGTACGCACAGGCCCTGGTCGGCATGGTGGCGCTGACCGGCCAGTGGTGGGTGGACGCCCGCAGACCGAAGAAGGCGGAGGTCGCCGCGCATCTGGTGAATCTCGCCTGGCACGGTCTGGAGGGCCTGGAGCCGAAGCCCCGGCTGATAGGCCACCGCAAGTCCTGAAACGCTCCTGGGTCACCCTCGGACTGCCTTGGTCACTCGTTGTGATGACGCTGTCGGATTCCGCCGCTACCGTGAAGAGGCAGGGCCGAGCATTCCGTCCATGGGAGGAATCATGACCGCCGAGCCAGTAAGGGCCGCACACCAGTGGCCTGTGCCCCCACAGGACGGCTACACCGTGGACGATCTGTTCACGCTGCCGGGACTCCCGCCGCACACTGAGCTGATCGACGGGAGCCTTGTTTTCGTGAGTCCGCAGCGGGATTTCCACAGCATCATGATTGACCTGCTGGTGACCGGGCTGCGCCGTACCGCGCCGCCGGAGCTGAAGGTCCGCCGGGAGATGACAGTGGTGCTGGACCGGCGCAACGGCCCGGAGCCCGATGTGTCCGTCGTCCGTGCCAAGGCGGTCACCGGTCTGGAGCAGACGAGCTTTCCGGCCTCCGACGTGCTGCTGGCCGTCGAGGTGGTCTCGCCGGACTCCGAGGCTCGTGACCGCGACAGCAAGCCGCAGAAGTACGCGGCGGCCGGCATCCCGAATTTCTGGCTGGTGGAGATGGCCGGCGCCGACCAGCACCCGGTCGTGCGTGTCTATGAGCTGGATCCGCTGTCCAAGACGTACGCGCTGACGGGGATCCACCACGACCGGCTCAAGACCGGTGTTCCGCACACCATCGACATCGACATCACGCTGGACGCGCTGAACGAGCTCTGAGGCTGCGCCCGGTCGACCGCCGCCGGTATCAGCTCTCCTTGCGGGCGACGGCGAAGATCCGGCGGAACGGGAAGACCGTGCCGTGCGGGCCCGGCGGATAGGCCTCGCGGAGCAGCTCGCGGTACTGCCCGGTGAACTCCTCCGTGGCGTCCTGGTCCCCGTCGAGCGCGCTGAGGACGGGCCGCAGCGCGGTGCCTTTCACCCAGTCGAGCACCGGGTCGTCTCCGGTGAGGAGCTGAAGATAGGTGGTCTCCCAGACGTCCGTGGCGCAGCCGAGGTCCGTGAGGCGCGCGAGGTAGTCGGCGGGCTCCAGGACATGGCCCGGGTGTGCGCCGAGGCGGCCGAGCCGCTCGCGCCAGCGCGGGCCGGCGGTCAGTTCGGCGAGCAGGGTGTGGCTGGGCTGGTGGAAGTTTCCCGGGACCTGGAAGGCGAAGGTGCCGCCCGGCGCGAGGCTCTCGATCCAGCCGGCGAAGGAGTCGGGATGGTTCGGTACCCATTGCAGGGCCGCGTTGGAGACGATCAGGTCGTACGGTTCGCCGGGCGTCCAGTGCGCGGCGTCGGCGGCGCGGAAGGTCATGGTGCCGCCGCCCCGGGTGGGGCCGGCGTACTCCTTCCGGGCGCGGTCGAGCATTTCCGGCGAGTTGTCGAAGCCGGTGATCGAGGCGCCGGGCCAGCGGTCGGCGAGGAGTGCGGTGACATTGCCGGGGCCGCAGCCGAGGTCGGCGATCGTGGTGGGCGCGCCGCCCGGCGGATCGGGGATACGGGCGAGCAGGTCCAGGAACGGGCGGGTGCGATGCCCGGAGTGCCTGAGGTACTGGTTCGGGTCCCAGGTCGGTGAGGAATGCACGGTCGAGCTCCCTTGCGGTTACGGAGCGCCAATTCGGGTGCCGGCGGTGGGCGGCAGGGCCTTCGCGCTTGTTCCGGCCCAGCCTGCACCGCAATATATCTTGACGTCAAGAGACTTCATGTCGAGGGACCCTTTACACTGACCGTTATGGAGGACGAGGTCGACCGACTGGTCGCAGCATGGCGCCGGGAGCGCCCCGACCTCGACGTGGAACCACTCGAGGTGCTCAGCCGTGTCAGCAGACTGGCTCGCCATCTTGACCGCGCGCGCCGGATCGCGTTCTCCGAGCACAGCCTGGAGCCGTGGGAGTTCGACGTACTGACGTCGCTGCGGCGCGCGGGAGCGCCGTATCAGCTCTCTCCCGGCCAGTTGCTGACGCAGACCCTGGTCACTTCGGGCACGATGACGAACCGCATCGACCGGCTGGCCAAGAAGAGCCTGGTCGAGCGGTTGCCGGATCCCAGCGACCGGCGCGGCGTGCTGGTCCGGCTCACTCCGGAGGGGCGGGACCGCGCGGATCAGGCGCTCGCCGGGCTGCTCGCCCAGGAGCGCGCGATCCTCGCCGAGCTCTCCCGGGCGCAGCGTGGTGAACTGGCCGCTCTGCTACGCCAGTTGACCGCCCCGTTCGACAACGTCCCCAGCTAGGTCGGCCGGCCCGACGCCGGCCCGGCGCGCCAGCGCGACGGCGGCCAGCGTGGAGTGCACGCCCAGCTTTCCCAGCACGTTCTGCATATGCGTGCGGACGGTGTGCGGAGAGAGGAAAAGGCGCTCGGCGACGGCTTTGCGCCCGAGTCCCGCGACCATGCAGCGCAGCACTTCGCGCTCGCGCGGGGTCAGCGACTCGACGAGCTGCTCGCTCTCCGTGCGGTGCTTGCGCGCGGCTGTCAGCTCCCGCAGTACGCCCGTGAGCAGGGCGGGCGGCAGATGGGTCTCGTCGCGCAGGACGCCTCGTATGACGGCGAGGAGCCGTTGCAGCGAGCAGTCCTTCGCGACCCAGCCGGAGGCGCCCGCCTGGAGCGCCAGCGCGGCGCGGCGCTGGTCGTCCTTCTCGGCGAGCACGACCGTACGGACGGACGGCTGGCCCGAACGGACGCCGGCGACCAGCGAGATGCCGTCGACCGGCGTCACTTCGCCGTTGTCGGGCACGGCGCGGGCGACCGGCACCTGAACCGGTCCCACCGCCGCGCCCAGTTCGGCGTCGACGAGCATCACATCGAATCTGCGGCCCTCGGCCGCCGCGCGTTCCAGACAGCGCAGCGCGGCGGGACCGCTGCCGGCCGCCGCGACGTCCACGTCCGGCTCGGCCGCGAGAGCTGCGGCGAGCGACTCGGCGAAGATGCGGTGGTCGTCCACGACCAGCACCCGGATACGTACCAATGGACACCCCCTGAAGGTGGGGAGCGGACTGCGCGGGTGCGGCGCCCGGTGCGCGTGGTACGTCAGTGGCACGGCCGCCGCCGTGTGATGACCGCCACCTGCCCCGGGCGTCGTACCCGACTTGTCTCCACCCCTGAACAGCACCGGCCCCCACCGGTGCTGTGCATCAGGGTACGGCTGTGGGCCCGTAGCGGAAGGAAATTCGCAGAACTCATCGACTGGTCTGTTTAGGGTGAGACCCATGTTCCGTATGGAAACAGAAGTCGACAAGGAATGGCGCTCGCTGCTCGGTGAGCGGCTGCGCGAGGCCAATGCCGACCGTTCGCCGGTGATGCGGGCTTTGCGCGACGGACCTATGAGCGAGGAAGTCCCGCTCCATGTCTGGCTGCTGGACGAGTCCTCCGGCGATCTGGCCGGCGGTCTCACGGGCCGGACCTGGGCCCGCTGGCTCCATGTGGATCTGCTCTGGGTCGACGAACGCCATCGCGGCGCGGGCCTCGGGACGCGCCTGCTGGCCGAGGCGGAGCGGACGGCACGGACGGAACGCGGCTGCGCGCGGGCGCGCCTGGAGACCTGGGACTTCCAGGCTCCGGCCTTCTACCGGCGGCACGGTTACGAGATCGCCGGTCAGGTCACCGACTATCCGCCGGGCGTGACGGAGTACATCCTGATCAAGACCCTGGTCTGAACCGGACGCCGCCGTCCCGCGCCGCGCGCGCGGCCCGCCCGCCGGCGCGGGAGCGGGCCGCGCGCCGGGCTCAGATCAGACGGTGCGCGCCACGCGCCGGGATGGCCGGGAAGATACGCGGCGCCGTGTGGCCCGCCGCCGCGAAGGCCTCCGTCACCGACTTCGACACCGCCTCCGCGTCGGACTCCTCGACCAGCACGATCGCGGAACCGCCGAAGCCTCCGCCGGTCATCCGGGCTCCGAGGGCGCCGGCCGCCGTGGCGGCGGTGACCACCAGGTCGAGCTCCGGGCAGGAGACCCGCAGGTCGTCGCGGAGCGAGGCATGGCCCTCGGTGAGGACCGGGCCGACGGCGCGGACATCGCCCGCGTCCAGCAACCCGATGACCTGTTCCACCCGGTGGTCGTCGCTCACGACATGGCGGACGTAACGGCGGACGTTCTCGCCCTCCGCCGACAGCCGGCCGAGCGCCGCCGGCAGTTCCTCGTACGCGATGTCGCGCAGCGCGCGGACCCCGAGGGCCCGCGCGCCCGCCTCGCACCCCGCGCGCCGCTCGGCGTACGCGCCGTCGCCGAGCGCGTGCTTGACCCTGGTGTCGACGACCAGCAGCCGCAGTCCCCGGGCCGCCAGGTCGAACGGCACTTGACGCTGCGTCAGGTCACGGGTGTCCAGATACAGCGCATGGCCTTCGGTGCAGCACGCCGACGCCATCTGGTCCATGATCCCGCACGGGACACCGACGAAGTCGTTCTCGGCGCGCTGCGCGATCACCGCCAGCTCCGCTCCCGACAGGCCCAGTCCGTACAGGTCGTTCAGAGCGAGCGCGGTGACAACCTCCAGCGCCGCGGACGACGAGAGACCCGCGCCGGTCGGGACGGTCGAGGCGAGATGGATGTCGGCGCCGGTGATCGTATGGCCTGCTTCCCGCAGGGCCCAGACGACGCCCGCCGGATAGGCCGCCCAGCCGGTGTCGGAGCGCGGGACGAGAGCGTCGGCGCCGAGGTGGACCACGCCCTGGGAGACATCCGCGGAGTGCACCCGCAGCACCGAGTCCGTACGGCGGGACACCGCGGCGACCGCGGTGTGCGGCAGCGCCAGCGGCATCACGAAGCCGTCGTTGAAGTCGGTGTACTCCCCGATCAGGTTCACCCGGCCCGGGGCCGCCCAGACTCCTTCCGGCCCGGCCCCGTACAGCCGGCGGAAATCCCGCGCGACCCGTTCCGCCCCGACGCTGTCACTCACCCTTGGTTCTCCTTCCGGCGTGCGAACGCCCACGCGTCCGCGACGATGCCCGACAGATCGGCGCGGCTCGGGGTCCAGCCGAGGCGGCGGTGCGCCGTCTCCGCGGAGGCGACCAGCACGGCGGGGTCGCCGCCGCGCCGCTCGGCCACGACCTCCGGGACGGGATGCCCGGTGACCTTGCGTACGGTCTCGATGACCTCGCGGACCGAGAAGCCGTTGCCGTTGCCGAGGTTGCAGATCAGATGCTCGCCCTCGACGGCCGCGTCCAGCGCGCGCAGATGGGCCTCGGCGAGATCCGCGACATGGATGTAGTCGCGGACACAGGTGCCGTCCGGCGTCGGATAGTCCTCGCCGAACACCGAGATCGACTCCCGGCGGCCGAGCGCGACCTGGAGGACCAGCGGGATGAGATGCGACTCCGGGTCGTGGCGTTCGCCGCTGCCGCCGTAGGCGCCCGCGACATTGAAGTAGCGCAGCGAGACGGCCGCGAGACCGTGTGCGGCGCACTCTCCGCCGATCATGTGGTCGACGGCGAGTTTCGTCGCGCCGTACGGACTGGTCGGCGCGGTGGGGTCGGCCTCCGTGATGGGCGTGGAGACGGGCTCGCCGTAGGTGGCGGCGGTGGAGGAGAAGACCAGTTTGCGTACGCCGGCGGCGCGCATCGCGGCCAGCAGCGCCATGGAGCCGCCGACATTGTTGTCCCAGTACTTCTCGGGCTTGGCGACGGATTCGCCGACCTGCGAGAACGCGGCGAAGTGCAGCACCGCGTCGTACGAGGAGTCCACCCACCTGGCCGCGTCCTGGATCCGGCCCTCGATGAACTCGGCACCCGCCGGGACGCCCTCCCGGAATCCGGTGGAAAGGTCGTCGAGCACGGTCACCTCGTGCCCCGCCTCCAGCAGATGTGCCGCCACCACACTGCCGACATATCCCGCGCCACCCGTGACCAGGTACTTGTTGCTCACTCGCTCGCTACCTCTCGCAGTCGCTCGGCCGCGGTCTCCGGCGGCACGTCGTTGATGAACACACTCATGCCGGATTCGGAACCCGCGAGGAACTTCAGCTTGCCGGAAGTTCGGCGAACGGTGAAAAGCTCAAGGTGAAGCGCGAAATCGTCACGTCCGGCGGCCCGGAACGGCGCCTGGTGCCAGGCCGCGATGTACGGCGTCGGCGGTTCGCCTTCGCCGAAGAGCCGGTCGAAGCGCTTCAGGAGTTCGAGATAGAGCCGTGGGAACTCGGCGCGCGCCGCGTCGTCGAGCGCCCGCAGATCGGGCACCCGGTGCCGCGGATAGAGATGGACCTCGTAGGGCCAGTGCGCCGCGTACGGCACGAACGCGATCCAGTGCTCGCTCTCCAGCACCACTCTGGTGCCCGCCGCGGTCTCCCGTCCGACGATCTCGTCGAAGAGATTGCGGCCGGTCTCCGCGCCGTGCTCGCGGACCGAGCGGAGCATCAGCTCGGTCCGCGGAGTGACGAAGGGATACGCGTAGATCTGTCCGTGCGGATGGCCGAGCGTGACACCTATCTCGGCGCCGCGGTTCTCGAACACGAAGACCTGCTCGACCTGCGGCAGTTCGGCCAGTTCGGCGGTGCGGTCGGTCCAGGCGTCCAGCACCAGTGCGGCCTGTTCCTCGCTGAGGTCCGCGAACGAGGCGTCGTGGTCGGAGGTGAAGCAGACGACCTCGCAGCGTCCGGCGTCTCCGGCGAGCGAGGGAAAGCGGTTCTCGAAGACGGCGACGTCGTAGCCGGAGTCCGGGATCTCGCTGAGCCGGCCGTCCCGGGAGGGACAGAGCGGGCATTGGTCGGCGGGCGGCAGGTAGGTACGGGTCTGGCGGTGCGAGGCGATGGCGACGGCGTCTCCGAGCAGCGGGTCGCGGCGGATCTCCGAGGTGGTGGCGACCGGGCCGAGGGGCCGCCGGTCGACGGCGTCGCGCACGGCGTCGTCCCGGGAGTCGTAGTAGATCAGCTCGCGGCCGTCGGCGAGCCTCGTCACCGTCTTCTTCATCGCTTGCCTCCCGGCCCATACTCAAACAGAACCGAACACAACAAACCACAAATCAACAGTTGCGTCAACGCTCGAACGGCGGGCATACGAGCAGACGCCACGCACCGCGTACAGGAACGATATGCCCGAGATGACCCATATATCCGCTAACTCGATCACAGTCGAACAAAGTACACCAACAAAACTGTTCATTTCTTGAACGCGGAGGCGTAGGTTCCGGCTGAGTTATTTCTTGCGACGAAGCGAGTACCCCATGCGATACCTGGCCGAAGGGCTCCGGCTCCCCACAAACGGGCTCGATTACACAATCCTGGCGATCTACTTCGTAGTGGTCCTCGGCATCGGGTTCGCGGCCCGCGCCAGTGTGAAGACCAGCCTCGACTTCTTTCTCTCCGGGCGCTCCCTGCCTGCCTGGGTGACGGGCCTCGCCTTCGTCGCCGCCAACCTCGGCGCCACCGAGATTCTGGGCATGGCCGCCAATGGCGCGCAGTACGGCGTGTACACCGTGCACTGGTACTGGATCGGCGCCATCCCGGCCATGGTCTTCCTCGGCCTGGTGATGATGCCCTTCTACTACGGCTCGAAGGTGCGCTCCGTACCGGAGTTCCTGCTGCACCGCTTCGGGCCGTCGTCCCATCTGCTCTCCTCGATCATCTTCGCGGTGTCGTCCGTGCTGATCGCGGGCGTCAACCTCTACGCGATGGCGATCGTGCTGGAGGCGCTGCTGGGCTGGCCCGAGTGGGTCGCGATCGTGATCGCGGGCTTCTTCGTCCTCGCCTACATCACCATCGGCGGACTCTCCTCGGCGATCTACAACGAAGTGCTCCAGTTCTTTGTGATCCTCGCGGCGCTCATACCCCTGACCATCGTCGGTCTCAAGCGGGTCGGCGGCTGGGACGGGCTGACCGACTCCCTCACCGGCTCGCACGGCGGCGCCTTCCTCAGCGCCTGGGAGGGCACCGGCGTCGGTTCGCCGAACTCGCTCGGCGCGAACTGGCTGACGATCGTCCTCGGTCTCGGCTTCGTGATGAGCTTCGGCTACTGGACCACCAACTTCGCCGAGGTGCAGCGCGCGCTGTCCGCGAAGAACCTCTCCGCCGCCAAGCGCACCCCGCTGATCGCGGCCTTTCCCAAGATCTTCATACCGTTGGTCGTGGTCGTGCCCGGTCTGATCGCGCTCGTCATGGAGCCGACGCTGGGCAAGGCCGGCAGCGGCCTCCAGTACAACGACGCCATCCCGGTCCTGATGCGCGATCTGCTGCCCAACGGCGTGCTCGGCATCGCCGTGACCGGTCTGCTGGCCGCCTTCATGGCCGGTATGGCCGCCAACGTCTCGTCGTTCAACACCGTCTTCACGAACGACATCTGGGGCGCGTACCTCAAGAAGGACCGCGAGGACGCCTACTACCTCAAGACCGGACGCGTCGTCACGGCGGTCGGTGTGCTGATCGGCATGGGTACGGCCTTCATCGCGTCCAGCTTCAGCAACATCATGAACTACCTGCAGACGCTGTTCTCCTTCTTCAACGTCCCGCTGTTCGTGGTCTTCATCATCGGCATGTTCTGGAAGCGGACGAGCCCCGCGGCCGGTTTCTGGGGTCTGCTCTCCGGCACGGTCGCCGCGATGGTGAACTACTTCTGGCTCTACAAGCAGGGCGTCATCGACATCCCCAGCGACCAGGGCGCGAACTTCGTCTCCTCGATCGTCGCGTTCGTCGTCGGTGCCGTGGTGATGGTGGTCGTCTCGTACGCCACGAAACCCAAGCCGGCCGAGAAGCTCGCCGGCCTGGTGTACGGCACCCGCTCGCCCGGAATGGACGAGCTCTCCGCCGAGGGTGACGACGCGTGGTACCGCAAGCCGGCCCTGCTGGGCTGGGGCGCGATCGTCCTCGCCGCCGTCTGCTACGTCCCCTTCTCCTTCTGACCGGCTTCCGACCGAGGCTGAGAGGAACGCATCACCATGAGCGAGTACCAGAACGAAGTCCAGGAGCTGGAGGCCAAGTCCGCGACGGCGGCGCGGCTCTTCGACATACGCCGCATCATCGGCGGACTCTTCGTGCTCTACGGGATCATCGTCACGATCGCGGGGATCACCGCGTCCGACGCCGATCTGAAGAAGGCACAGGACATCAACATCAATCTGTGGACAGGGCTGGGCATGCTGGCGCTCGGCGTGTTCTTCCTGGTGTGGCTGAAGCTGCGGCCGACGGCGCCGCCGACCCCGCCGGCCGGAGATCAGCCGGTCGACTGACGGCGGGCCGGCGCCTTCCGGCGGGGCCGGACCTCACGCGCGGGAATCGCGCCGGTCCGGCCCCGCCGCCGTGTCTCCGGCGCCGCCGCCCGGCGCGGCCCGGTCCAGCAGTCCCGTACGCGCCGCCAGCGCGGCGGCCTCCAGCCTGGAGCCGACTCCCAGCTTCATCAGCACCCGCTGCACATGGGTCCTGGCCGTGCTGGGCGCGATGCGCATCCCGGCGGCGATCAGCCGGGTGTCCTCGCCCTCCGCGACCCGCACCAGCACCTCGATCTCGCGCGGCGTGAGCATGCTCAGCAGCCGCTGTCCCTCGTCGTCGGGCTGGGCCGCCGGATTGAGCAGCTCGGTGAAGGCGCCCTGGAGAAGCTGCGGCGCGACGGCGGCCTCGCCCGCCCGTGCCTTGGCCATGGCCCGCTCGACGCCTTCGATGCGCTCGTCGTGGCGTACATAACCGGAGGCGCCCGCCGCGAAGGCCGCGGCGATCCCGCGCGGGCTGGGCACGGGCCCGAGCACCACCACCGCCACCTGCGGACGCTCCCGCTTGATCCGTACGATCGGGTCGAAGACCCCTGGCTCGGCGGGCATCGCCGTGCCCATCAGACAGACCTCGGGCGCCCTGCTCACCACCAGCTCCGCGACGCCGGCGGTGGGCGCCGCCGCCGCGAGCACGCGGTGCCCGCGCAGTTTCAGCGCCGAGGCGAGCGCCTCGGCGAGCAGTCTGTGATCATCGACCACCATGAGCCGTACGCCCATCGGCCAACCCCCCGTCACAGCTCCGGCCCGGCCCCCGGCCTCTTGACCCGGCAAGCTACACGCTTGTTCGACATCGCGCGCCCCTTACCGGGAAGAAGCCCCCGGATTGCCGAATTCCCAGCCATTCAGGACTGAGCCGGTGGACACGGACCACCGAGGAGCGGTCACCGGGAGGCCCCGGCCGCGGGTCGTCCGCGGCCGGGGCCGGCACCGGCCTCGCCGGTGGCGCTATGTGGTGCTGAACGCGAGAACGAGATACGCCTTCTCGTCCTGGGACGAGACCGACGGCTTGCTCAGCATCACCTCGGAGAGGAACATCCGGCCGTCTCCGTAGAGGATCTCCGCGTAGTCCGCGGAGAAGCCGCTCTCCGCGTCGCGGACGCTCTCGTCGGCCGGATTCTCCATCAGCAGCGTCTGCTTGAAGGTGCCGCCGTCGATGGAGACGATCTGTCCGCCCTTGTCGTACGGAGGCCGCTTGTAGGCGATGATGTCGGTGCCGTCCATGCGCAGCGGAACCATCGTGTAGCGGTCGCCCGCGTCCGCGCGGTCCGAGGTGGCCTTGCCGGTGGCCAGGTCGAAGGAGAGGATCTCGTTGGTGTTGCCGTACTCGCCGCCGCCCTCGTGCTCCTCGGTCGGCAGATAGATCCGCCCGTTGCCCACCACGAGGTGCTGGCAGGACTCGACCTCGGTCGCCGCGCAGCGGGCCGCGTACGTGTCGGCGTCGGCCGGGATCTTGGCGCGCAGCTTGCCGGACTTCTCGTCGATCGAGAAGAGGTCCGAGATGCCGCTGCCGTCTCCCGCGGTGTCGCCGACGTCGGCGGCGACGACCAGCGGCCTGGTGGAGACGACGCTCGCGTACTCGACTCCGGACGGCATCTTGTACGAGGAGACCGGCGCGCCCGAGAGCGGGTTGAGGTTCTCGACGCTGAGCTGCGGGTCGTCGTACGAACCGCACTTGCGGACCGCGACGAGTCCGGCGCCGCCGCCGTAGCCCATGTCGTAGCAGCCCTCGGCGTTGACCTCGGGCTTCCAGAGGCTCTTGCCGGTGGCGAGGTCGAAGGCGGCGCCGCCGTCCGTGCCGCCGGCCGCGATCGTCGTACCGCTGAGAGTGATCTCGGAGAAACGGACCTTCTCGTCGCCCGCGTTGGAGCCCTTCACGGACTTGGTCCAGAGCAGCTTGCCGGTCTCCAGGTCGACCGCGCCGACCTCCGTGCACGGCTGGTAGTCGGAGGCGGCGGTCCGCCTGGCGGCCTCGAAGGCGATCGCGGTCCTGTTGTCCTCGCTGACATGCCGCGACGCCGCGCAGACCTGGCCCGGCAGCGGGATCGCCCAGAGCGGGCTGCCCTGGGCGGGGTCGTAGCCGACGATCTCGTTGACGCCGGTCTTCACATACGCGGTGCCGGTGATCCAGGAGCCGTCGACGGCGGTGATGTCGGTGACCTTGGGCGCCGGGAGCTGGAACGCGACCTCGGACCTGGTGTCGGCCGGTGCCTTCTCCTTGCCGCCGCCACCGATGCCCTTCCCACCGCCGTCGGAGGCGCCGGAGGAGCCGCTGTTGGTGTCGGCCTTCGTGCCGCCGTCGCCGTCACCGGAGGAGGCGAACCAGATGCCGGCGCCGATGATCAGCACCACGGCAACGGCCGCGGCGATGATGATCTGCGTCTGAGCGGTCAGTTTCCCGCGCCCGCCGCTCTGCTGAGGCGGCTGGTACGGCGGCTGGTACGGATAGCCGTATCCGGGCTGCTGACCGGGCTGAACCGGGTAGCCGTATCCGGGCCCGCCCGGCGGCTGTCCCGGCGGGCCCTGTGGCGGCGGCTGCGGATAGCCGTACTGAGGGTTCGTCGGAGGCGGCACCGGCGCGCCGAAACCGCCGGGAGGCGGGTCCTGCGGAGCGCCGAAGCCTCCGGCCGGTGGCTCCTGCGGAGCGCCGAAGCCTTCCTGCGGTGGCTCGTTGGGTGGCTGTGGCGGCTGCGTCATGGCGTACGTACCTCGGAAGGAAGCTCGAAGAAGCCCGCGAGGAGCTTCGGGAGTGCGGATGTCGGGGACGGAAGGGGCCGGGCCGCGATCACTCGCCGAAGGCCATCATGGTCTTCGTCGCCTTTTCCTCGGCGTCGTTACCGGCGCTGACCCGGCCGCCGGTCACATAGAACCGGCCGCCCGCGTAGGCGTACTTGGGCGAGTAGAAGGAGCTCTCGATCTCGGCCGTGGACGCGGGATGCCGCTGAAGCGTCCTGGGAGCGCCACCGGCCGGAGCGACGGTCGCGACCGCGCCGCCCGTGTCGTATGTGGCCTCCAGATAGACCAGGACGTTTCCGCCCTCCATCCGCAGCGGCGTCATCATGCGGCCGGCCGGCGCCTTGGCACGCCACTTGGGCTTTCCGGTGTCCAGGTCGAAGGCGACGAGCTCATTGGTGCGGGTGAGGCCGCTGCCGTCGGGCGCGGTCGACATGTAGAAGGAACCGGCGTCGGCCGCGACGCCGACGCAGCCCTCCAGGTTCTGGCCGAAGACGACGAAGCTGCCGCCGCAGCTCGGCTGGAACGTGTCGTCGCCGCCCTGGATCTGCGAGCGCGGTGTGCCGTCGGCGTTGAGCGCGACAACGCTCCAGGTCTTCTTCTCGTCGTTCTTGATGGAGACGACCAGCGGTTCGACCGAGTAGACCTTGTCGACGACCCAGTTCTTGGTCAGCTTGTACGTCCACTTGGGCTTGCCGGTGACGGCGTCCAGTTCCTGTACCTGGTTCTGCGAGACATCCAGGTCGCCGGTGGGACAGCTCTCGGCGGCGATCAGCCTGGGGCCGCCGGCGAACGCGTACGGCTGGCACTGGCCCGGCTGCCTGCCGAAGAGTTCCTTGCCGTCGCTCACCCGGTAGGCGTTGGAGTTGCCGGTGCGGGCGGCGGTGACGGTGTCTCCGCTGATCGCCAGGGTGATGTCGGTCAGCATGTCGAAGGCGCCCTGCTCGGCGACTTCCTTCTTCCAGCCGCCTTTGCCGGTGGTGAGGTCGACCATCTGGAGCTGGTTGCAGACGCTCTTGTCGGTGCTGCCGTTCTTGATCCCGATGACGAGCTTGCCGTCCGCCGTGGGCGCGACCGGCGCCGCGCACACCTCCGCGGGCAGCGGCAGCGTCCACTTCTTCGTGCCGTCGGCGGCGGAATAGCCCACCACCTGCCTGTACATGGCCTTGACGACGGTGTCGCCGGCGAACCACGGGCCGTACACGTCCGCGCCGTTGCGCGGCAGGTCCACATCGTTGGTCGCCAGCCAGAGCACCTTGGACTCGCCGTCCCTGCGCCCGGCGTTGAGATCGTCCTGGGCCGCACGGCCGCCGCCGCTGCCGTCGCCCTGGTCGACGCCGGACGAACCGCTCGGCTTGGCGTCGTCGCTCTTGCTCACCGCCGGCTTCGCGCCGTCGTCGCCTTCGCCGCCGAGCAGCACCCAGCTACCGCCGCCGACGACCAGCAGCGCGACGGCCGCCGCGACAACGACACCGGCCCTGCTCCGGAAGAAGCTCTTGCCGCCGCCTCCTGGCGGCGGGACGGGCGGGCCGGGAAAGTGCTGAGGCGGATGGCCGCCACCGTACGGATTGGGCAACTGCCCGTACGGGCCCGGCTGGGCACCGTACGGTCCCGGCTGCTGCTGGTACGGGCCCGGCGCACCGTACGGTCCCGGCTGCTGCTGATACGGGCCCGGTCCCTGCGGATAGCCGTATCCGGGCGGCGCGGGCGGCGGGCCCTGCGGCGGCTCCGGCGGCATCCGCGGCGGCTGCGCCGGTGGCCCCGGAGTGCCGTGCGCCGGATCCTCCGGAGCGCCGAAGCCTCCCTGCGGCGGTTGCTGACTGGGCGGCTGGGTCATCAGCGCGTTCCCCCTTGATCACGGTCCGCCGCCCGGTCGGCCTCCCCCGCGATTCCGGTGACTGGCCTCCGGAATGGAGCGATTCGGGCGTGGAATCCGCATCGTCACATCAGTCGAGCGGGGCCTACTTTCTATCACTCGGACAGGCGTACGGGACGGGCCGGTGCGCCCCTGTTCCCAAGGGAGCACCGGCCCGTGATGCGCCTGTTACGCGCTCCTGGCGCCGTCTCTACGCGTCCTCCGCGAGCTCCAGCCAGCGCATCTCCAACTCTTCACGCTCGCCGGAGAGCCCGCGCAGTTCCGCGTCGAGTTCGGCCACCTTCTCGAAGTTGGTGGCGTTGTCGGCGATCTGCTGATGGAGCGTGGTCTCGCGGCCCGAGATCTTGTCGAGCTGCCGCTCGATCTTCTGCAGTTCCTTCTTCGCCGCCCGGCCGTCCTTGGCCGAGGCGCCGCCGACGGGCCGCTCCGCGGCGACGGGCGCGGCGGGCGCCGGGACGGTGGCCTCGGCCAGCTTCCGGCGGCGCTCCAGATACTCGTCGATGCCGCGCGGCAGCATCCGCAGTGTCGCGTCGCCGAGCAGCGCCATCACCTTGTCGGTGGTCCGCTCGATGAAGAACCGGTCGTGGGAGATGACGACCATCGATCCCGGCCAGCCGTCGAGGAGGTCCTCAAGCTGGTTGAGCGTCTCGATGTCGAGGTCGTTGGTGGGCTCGTCGAGGAAGAGGACATTCGGCTCGTCCATCAGCAGCCGCAGGAGCTGGAGCCTGCGCCGCTCACCACCGGACAGATCACCGACCGGCGTCCACTGCTTCTCCTTGGTGAAGCCGAACTGCTCACAGAGCTGACCCGCCGTCATCTCGCGGCCCTTGCCGAGGTCGACCCGGTCGCGTACCTGCTGTACCGCCTCCAGCACCCGCAGGGACGGCTTGAGTTCGGTGACCTCCTGGGAGAGATACGCCAGCTTGACCGTCCTGCCGACGATGATCTTCCCGGCCTCGGGCTGGACATCGCCCTGGCTGCGGGCGGCCTCCGCGAGCGCGCGCAGCAGCGAGGTCTTGCCCGCGCCGTTGACCCCGACCAGGCCGATCCGGTCGCCGGGGCCGAGCTGCCAGGTGAGATGGGTGAGCAGCACCTTGGGACCCGCCTGGACCGTCACGTCCTCCAGGTCGAAGACGGTCCTGCCGAGCCGGGCGTTGGCGAACTTCATCAGCTCCGACGTGTCGCGCGGCGGCGGTACGTCCGCGATCAGCTCATTGGCCGCCTCGACCCGGAAGCGCGGCTTGGAGGTACGGGCCGGTGCGCCGCGGCGCAGCCAGGCCAGCTCCTTGCGGACCAGGTTCTGCCGCTTGACCTCCTCCGTCGCCGCGATGCGCTCACGCTCGGCGCGGGCGAAGACATAGTCGGAGTAGCCGCCCTCGTACTCGTGCACCGCACCGCGCTGGACGTCCCACATCCGCGTGCAGACCTGGTCGAGGAACCACCGGTCGTGCGTGACGCAGACGAGCGCGGACCGCCGGGCCCGCAGATGTTCCGCCAGCCAGGCGATGCCCTCGACATCGAGGTGGTTGGTGGGCTCGTCGAGCACGATCAGGTCCGGCTCGCCGATGAGCAGTTTGGCGAGCGCGATACGGCGCCGCTCGCCGCCGGACAGCGGCGCGATGACGGTGTCCAGTCCCTGCGGGAAGCCGGGCAGGTCGAGTCCGCCGAAGAGCCCGGTGAGCACGTCCCGGATCTTGGCGTTGCCCGCCCACTCGTGGTCGGCGAGATCGCCGATGACCTCGTGCCGGACCGTGGCCGACGGATCGAGCGAATCGTGCTGCGTGAGCACCCCGAGCCGCAGTCCGCCGCTGTGGGTGACACGCCCGGTGTCGGTCTCCTCCAGCTTGCTGAGCAGCCGGATGAGGGTTGTCTTGCCGTCGCCGTTGCGCCCTACGACGCCGATCCGGTCTCCCTCGGAGACGCCGAGAGAGACACCGTCGAGCAGCGCACGGGTGCCGTACACCTTGGTGACTGCCTCGACATTGACCAGATTGACGGCCATTTCACTCCTGTACAGGGGGATCGATCGACGTCCCAGGGTAATCGCCCTGGCCGGTGCGCCGTCGTGCCGGACCGGCCCCTGGCCGTCCGAGGCCGCGGACCTGGCCCTGGGCGGGACCACGGCCTCGGACGAGGCTCCGCGTCACGCGCCGTCCCGGCCTCCGGTGACCCGGCGTACGACGCTCAGCAGATACTCCTTGCGGTTGAGCGGATCGTGGTCGGTGCGCGGCCGGGACGGGACCGTGCCGGTCACCGGCCGGTAGTGGTCGAAGGCCGCTTCCAGCACTCCCTCACCGCTGGTCAGCGTCGGCAGCAGTTGTTCGAGGCCATGCGTCCGGGCCGCCGGGATGTCGCCCTCCAGTACGTACGAGGAGCCCAGCCGCGTCGTGGTGCGCGGGACGGCGTCCTGCCGGGCCAGCACCGGCAGGACCGCTCCCAGCGCGTCCGCCGGGACATCGAGGCGGAAGCGGTGCATCGGTTCGCACACCTGGGTGCCGGCCCGCCGCAGCGCGGTCATCAGCACCAGCGGCGTCAGGATGCGGAAGTCTCCGGCGGTGCTCGACATGCTTTTGTCGAAGGTGCCGTGGGAGTGGCTCTGCCGGGGCGCGTAGCCGGAGCGCGTCAGAGTGACCGTGCAGTCGGTGACCTGCCAGCCACGCAGGCCCTGGCGCAGTGTCTCCCGGACGGTTTCCTCGATCGCCTTGCGGAACGCGAGCGGCAGCGCCCCGGGCTCGATCTCCAGCCGGTAGCGCACTCCGGAATCGACGGCGGCCGGAGCGACGCGCAGTCCGATCGTCGCGAGAAACGGATTGGGTTCCTTGCCCATGATCTCGACGGCCGCTCCGGTGGCGACGGGCCGTTCGACACAGATGGTCGTCGTCTCCCGGAATCCGGCGTCGATGCCGAACTCATTCGCCAATGTCGCCTGGATGACTTCTTTCTGTACTTCTCCGTAGAGCGAGAGCAGCATTTCCTGGCTCGTGCCGTCCTGTCGCAGATTGATCAGCGGATCCTGTTCGGCGAGCTGGGAAAGCGCGCCATGCAGTGCGCCGCCGTCCGCCGGACGGCAGGGAAAGACGACGGTTTCCAGGGTCGGCGGCGCGAAATGGTGAGGTGCCGCGGCTTTCCTGGAAACACCGATCGTGTCGCCGACGCGAATGGCGTCGAGGCCCCAGAGTTTTCCGATCCGGCCCGCGGCGACCGAGGCGCGGGAAGCGGCCGGGCCATGGTCCGGGACGCTGATCGCGGTCACTTTCCCTTCGCCGGCCCGGCCTTCTTCGCCGGCCCGGCCTTCTTCGCCGGCCCGGCCTTCTTCGCCGGCCCGGCCGAAGCGCAGCCGGTCGCGGACCCGTACCGTGCCGGAGAACATCCGGACGTACGCGATCTTCTCTCCGGCCGCGCCTCGCTCGACCTTGAAGACGGTGCCGGAAACCGGACCCTCCGCGTCGCTCTCGGCGGTGGGCAGCAGCTCGCTGATCCCGGCGGTCAGCGCGTCGACGCCGGCGCCCGTCGCCGCCGATCCGAAGAACACCGGATGGACCAGACCCCGTCCGGCCTGCGCCGCGAGCTCCTCCCGGAGCCTGCCGTACGACACCGGTGTCTCGTCGTCGACACAGGCGGCCAGAAACGCGTCGTCGTGGTCGGCGAGCAGCTCTGTCAGCCCGGCCGTGAACGCGGCGTCGGCCGCGCCGTAAGGCGTGAACTCCGCGTCGCGCGTGCCGAGGCCGCGCGCCGCGCCCATCGGGACGATCGCGGGCGTCAGCTTCGCCAAAATCCCGCGCAGTACGGCTTCGTACCGCGCGCCACCACGGTCGATCTTGTTCACGAAGACGAGTGTGGGAATGCGCAGCCGCTGCAACGTCCGCATCAGTACGCGGGTCTGCGCCTGCACGCCTTCGACGGCGGAGATCACCAGCACGGCGCCGTCGAGCACGTTCAGCACCCGTTCCACCTCGGCGATGAAATCCGGATGGCCGGGAGTGTCGATCAGATTGACCGTGACCTCGCCGACGGCGAACGACGCGACGGCGGATTTGATGGTGATACCGCGCCGGCGTTCCAGCTCCAGCGAATCGGTCTGCGTGCTGCCTTCATCGACACTGCCGATCTCGTCGATGACACCGGCGGCATGAAGAAGCCGCTCGGTCAGGCTGGTCTTACCGGCGTCCACATGCGCCAGAATCCCCAAATTCAACGTGCTCACTGAACGTCAAGTCCTCTGAATAGGCGAAAGTTCCCTTCTGAATGGACATTGACGTTCCGCGCATAATCAGCTCCCAGGTCGACCGGCTTGCGCTGGGAGTACAGCAAACCGCTGCCGTGAAGGCAACTTGTTTTATCGAATGGCTCAGTGACGTACGGCTGTCGTGTGCTGTACGACCGTCGCGCCCTCGGCCGGCGCCGAAGCCACCCGGGCCGTCCGGCAGGTGCCCGAGGCGAGCAGGGCCTCGGCGATCTCGGCCGCCGCTTCCGGATCCTTGGCCAGGAAGGCCGTCGTCGGACCCGAGCCCGAGACCAGCGCGGCCAGCGCGCCGGCGGCGGTGCCCGCGGCGAGCGTGTCCGCCAGGGACGGCCGCAGGGAGAGCGCCGCGGGCTGGAGGTCATTGGCCAGGGCGCCGGCCAGCGCGACGGCGTCGCCGGTGCGCAGGGCGTCGAGCAGCGCGGCGTCGGCGGCCGGGACCGGGATGTCCGTGCCGTCGGTCAGCCGGTCGAACTCCCGGTACACGGCGGGCGTGGACAGGCCGCCGTCGGCGACCGCGAACACCCAGTGGAAGGCGCCACCGACCTCCAGCGGCGTGAGCTGCTCGCCGCGGCCGGTGCCGAGCGCCGCGCCGCCGAGCAGACTGAACGGCACATCGCTGCCCAACTCGGCGCAGATGGCGAGGAGTTCGTCCTGCGACGAGCCCAGCGACCAGAGCGTGTCACAGGCCAGCAGCGCGCCGGCGCCGTCCGCGCTGCCGCCCGCCATACCGCCGGCGACCGGGATGTCCTTGGCGATATGGATATGGACGCGCGGGTCGATGCCATGGCGTCGCGCCAGCGCGAGGGCCGCCCGTGCCGCGAGGTTCGTGGCGTCCAGCGGGACCTGATCGGCGTCCGGGCCCGAGCAGGTGACGCGCAGCTCGTCCGCCGGCGTCACCGTGATCTCGTCATGGAGACCGACGGCCAGAAACACATTCGCCAGATCGTGGAAGCCGTCGGGACGGGCCGCGCCCACCGCCAGCCGCACATTGACCTTGGCCGGTACCCGTACCGTCACGCTCACGCGTCGGCCTCCCTCGCCTTGTCGTCCGGCGTCTCGTCCGACGTCCGGTCCAGCTTCTCGTCGCGCTTCTCGTCGCGGGCCGGCTTGGCCTCCGCGATCCGCGCGAACTCCTCCACCGTCAGCGCTTCGCCGCGCGCCTGCGGTGAGATCCCGGCCGCGACCAGCGCGGCCTCGGCCGCCGGCGCGGAGCCCGCCCATCCGGCGAGCGCCGCCCGCAGGGTCTTGCGGCGCTGCGCGAAGGCCGCGTCGACGACCGCGAACACCTCGGTCCTGGACGCCGTGGTCCGCGGCGGCGCGGCCCTGCGCACCAGCGAGACCAGTCCGGAGTCCACATTGGGCGCGGGCCAGAAGACCGTGCGGCCGATCGATCCGGCCCGCTTCACCTCGGCGTACCAGTTGGCCTTCACAGACGGCACGCCGTACACCTTGTTGCCCGGCACGGCGGCCAGCCGGTCGGCGACCTCGGCCTGGACCATCACCAGGGTCCGCTCGATCGTCGGAAAGCGCTCCAGCATGTGCAGCAGGACCGGCACGGCCACGTTGTACGGAAGGTTGGCGACCAGCGCGGTCGGTGCGGGGCCCGGCAGCTCCCGTACGCGCATGGCGTCGGAATGCACCAGCGAGAAGTGCCCGGCGCGCGACGGCATACGGGCCTCGATCGTCGCGGGCAGCGCGCCGGCCAGGACATCGTCGATCTCGACGGCCGTGACCCGGTCCGCCGCCTCCAGCAGCGCGAGTGTCAGCGAGCCGAGCCCGGGACCGACCTCCACGACCACGTCGTCCGGGCGCACCCCGGCGGTGCGGACGATCCTGCGGACGGTGTTGGCGTCGATGACGAAGTTCTGCCCGCGCTGTTTCGTCGGACGTACGCCGAGGGCTGCGGCCAGTTCGCGGATGTCTGCGGGGCCCAGGAGGGCGTCGGACTCAGTGGTGCTCACCCGGTCAGCCTACGGCCGCGGTGCGGCCACGGGCTCGCCCGCCGCCGCGCGTAGCGCTTCTTCGCCCGGAAGGTCTGTTCGGCGCGTCCTGCGGGCGTCCGCCGCCGCCGAGGGCTCGCCGGGACCCGCCGCGGCGGAGTCCTCGTCACTCTCCACATCCGTTCGATTACCCAGTGTGGCGGCAATGCTCCTCCGCCGCCGCGCGCGCCGGACTTCCGGAGGACGGTACGTCAGTAACCGAATGCCCGGGCCGTATTGGCCGCGATGGCCTCCGCCATGGCGTCTTCACCGATCCCGCGCACTTCCGCCATGGCGCGCAGCGTGACGGGAATGAGATACGGCGCATTGGGCCGGCCACGATAAGGCGCCGGAGTGAGAAAAGGCGCATCCGTCTCAACGAGAACAAGCTCCATCGGCGCTACTTTGAGCGCGTCGCGCAACGGCTGAGCGTTTTTGAAAGTCACATTGCCCGCAAAGGACATGTAGTAACCGGCCGCCGCACACACCTCGGCCATTTCCGCGTCACCGGAATAACAATGGAAGACGGTGCGCTCCGGAGCGCCTTCCTCGGCGAGGATACGCAGCACATCGGCGTGCGCCTCGCGATCGTGGATGACCAGCGCCTTGCCGTGCCGTTTGGCGATCTCGACATGGGCGCGGAAGGACCGTTCCTGGGCGGCCACGCCCTCGGGTCCCGTGCGGAAGTAGTCCAGCCCCGTCTCGCCGACGGCCCGCACCTGCGGCAGTGAGGCCAGCCGGTCGATCTCGGCCAGCGCGTCGTCCAGCGCCTTGTCGCCGCCGCCCTCGCGGTCACCCTGCCGGGACCAGCCGTCGGGGTCGCCGTGCACGATGCGGGGCGCTTCGTTGGGATGCAGCGCGACCGCCGCGTGGACGTTCTCGTACGCCGCGGCGGTCTCGGCGGCCCAGCGGGAACCAGCCAGATCACATCCCACCTGGACCACGGTGGTCACACCGACCGAAGCGGCCCTGGCCAGGCCGTCAGCGACCGTGCCGTCCTGCATGTCCAGATGTGTGTGCGAGTCCGCGACCGGCACTCTGAGGGGCTCGGGCAGTGGCGGTGCGGCTTGCTTCGAACTCATGGGCGCGATCCTACGAGGATCGCGCCCATGAGCTTACGTGCGGTGATGCCACCGGATCACTTGCGGTGGTGGAAGGGGTGCAGGAGATCGGAGAGATGCCAGTGGTGGACGGGCCCGGCCGCGCTCGCGCCGGCGGATATGCCCTCCCCCGGTCCGGCGGCTGTCCCGTCCGCCGGCCGCGCCGGCGCCTCCGCCGGCTCCGTCTTCCCCGCCCCTGTGTCCTGCGCCCGCCTGCCCTTGGCGGGCCGGTACTGCTCCATCATCAGCGCCGCCCGTACGGACGACACCTGTCCCGAACGCATGATGCGCACGATGTGCCCGCCACAATTCAGGCAGGACGGGCTCGACAGCGGCGAGGGAACCCTCACGCCGTCCGACTTGTAAACGACAAAATTCTGGCCCGAGCCGTCGACGTGATGCTCTATGTCGTATGCCTGCTCCCAGCCGTGCCCGCAGTGCATACAGCAAAAGGCATATGCCTCGTGGGCTACGGCGGTGCCCATGATCTCACTCATGCCAGCTCCTCTCCACTCGACCCAGTGGACGCCTTTGACGGCGGGAGCGCATCAGCGCCTGTCGATTAATGGAATGCTCTTGGCCTTCTCATGCCCAAAAGGCCCGGCACGCGGTCTGCGCTTTGCTTTTCACGATAGTCCTTTGCCGTTCGACGGGGCGCTGTGCGCCGCGTTCTTCGCCGCCACAACGGCATCGAACACTTCGCGCTTGGGCACTCCGGCGTCGGCGGCGACCGCGGCGATCGCCTCTTTGCGCCGCTCTCCCGCCTCCTCCCTCACCAGCACCCTCCGCACCAGTTCGGCGGGGTCCAGCTCGCCCGGCCCGGATTCCGGCGCGCCTTCGACGACCACGGTGATCTCGCCGCGTACGCCCTCGGCGGCCCAGGCCGCCAGCTCCCCGAGACCGCCGCGCCGCACTTCCTCGTACGTCTTGGTCAGCTCGCGGCAGACGGCGGCCCGGCGCTCCGAGCCGAAGACCTCGGCCATCGCCGCGAGCGTGTCGTCGAGCCGGTGCGGCGCCTCGAAGTAGACAAGGGTGCGCCGCTCACCGGCGGCCTCACGCAGTCGGCCGAGCCGCTCACCCGCCTTGCGCGGCAGAAAACCCTCGAAGCAGAAGCGGTCCACCGGCAAGCCGGAGAGCGCCAGCGCCGTCAGCACCGCCGAAGGACCCGGCACGGCCGTGACCCTGATGTCCCGCTCCACGGCCGCCGCCACCAGGCGGTATCCGGGATCGGAGACGGACGGCATCCCGGCGTCCGTGACCAGCAGCACCCGCGCCCCGCCCAGCAGCGCCTCGACCAGCTCCGGCGTTCTGGCCGATTCATTGCCCTCGAAGTACGACACGACCCGGCCGCGGGTCTGCACTCCGAGCGCCTGAGTGAGCCGGCGCAGCCGCCGGGTGTCCTCCGCGGCGACCACGTCCGCGGTCTCCAGTTCGGCGGCGAGCCGGGCCGGCGCGTCCGTGACATCGCCGATGGGCGTCCCTGCGAGTACCAGCGTTCCGTTCACATCCGCCATCCTCGCAGGGCGCGACGCGCCCCTCGCACAGCAGTGTTCCCTACGATGGCGCGGTGACCAGTACTGCGCCAGAAGCCCTTCACGGGCACGACGCCGGCGACAAGCCGCCCGCATGGCCTCAGCGGCTGCGCCGATTCGGCCATGTGCCCCGGGAGGTGACAGGGCTGCGCGAGCGGCTGGTACCGCCGTACAACCAGCCCTCGGAGCGGCTCTGGGCCGTGCTCGGAGTGCCACCGCTCCTGGCGGACCGGTTGGTCCGCTGGTCGGCGTGGGGCGGTCCGCTGCTCGTCGCGCTGGTCGCCGGTGTGCTGCGGTTCTGGCACCTGGGCAGCCCCAAGGCGGTGATATTCGACGAGACGTATTACGCCAAGGACGCCTGGGCGCTGATCAACCAGGGGTACGAGGGAAGCTGGCCCAAGGACATCGACAAACAGATCCTGGCCGATCCGTCGTCCGTCCCCGTGCCGACCGATCCCGGCTATGTGGTCCATCCGCCGGTCGGCAAATGGGTCATCGGCATCGGTGAGCAGCTCTTCGGGTTCACGCCCTTCGGCTGGCGGTTCATGGTGGCGGTGCTCGGCACGCTGTCGGTGCTGATGCTGTGCCGGATCGGACGCCGGCTGTTCCGTTCGACGTTCCTGGGCTGCCTGGCGGGCGCGCTGCTCGCCGTCGACGGCCTGCACTTCGTGATGAGCCGTACCGCGCTCCTCGACCTCGTGCTGATGTTCTTCGTGCTGGCCGCCTTCGGCTGTCTGCTGATCGACCGCGACTGGTCGCGGCGGCGGCTCGCCGGAGCACTGCCGGAGGACGAGGACGGTGTGCTGCGCCCGGACGCCTCGATCGCCGAGACCCTGCGGCTCGGCGTGCGGCCCTGGCGGCTCGCGGCCGGGCTGATGCTCGGCCTGGCCTTCGCGACGAAGTGGAACGGGCTCTACATCCTGGCGGCCTTCGCGCTGATGACCGTGGTGTGGGACGTGGGAGCGCGGCGGACGGCCGGCGCGGTGCGGCCCTGGTCGGCCGTCCTCCGGCGGGACATCGTGCCCGCCTTCTTCTCGACGGTGCCGGTCGCGATCATCACGTACATCGCGTCCTGGACCGGCTGGATCGTCACCGACAAGGGCTATTTCAGGAACTGGGCCGAGACCCCGGCGGGTTCGGGCGGCCCCGGCTGGCTGCCGGACTGGCTGCGCAGTCTGTGGCACTACGAGAACGAGGTCTACAGCTTCCATGTGAACCTCACCTCGGGTCACACCTATCAGTCGAACCCCTGGAGCTGGATCGTCCTGGGCCGCCCGGTCTCGTACTTCTACGAGGACCCGGCGGCCGGCAAGGACGGCTGTCCGGCGTCGACCGTCGGCAAATGCGCTCGCGAGGTCCTGGCGATCGGGACCCCGCTGCTGTGGTGGGCGGCGGGCTTCGCGCTCTGCTTCGTCCTGTGGCGCTGGTTCTTCCGCCGCGACTGGCGCGCGGGCGCGATCGCCTGCGGCGTGGCGGCCGGCTGGGCGCCGTGGTTCATGTACCAGGAGCGGACGATCTTCCTGTTCTACGCGGTCGTGTTCGTGCCGTTCCTCTGTCTCGCGGTCGCGATGCTGGTCGGCGCGATCGTGGGCCCGGCCGGTTCCGACGAGAGACGCCGCACGCTCGGCGCGGTCGGCGCGGGTGTGCTGGTCCTGCTGATCATCTGGAACTTCATCTACTTCTTCCCGCTGTACACGGGCCAGGCGATCCCGGTCGACTCCTGGCGGAACAGGATGTGGTTCGACACCTGGGTGTGACACCGGCGGCGACGGCCGCGTGGGACACCGCCGAGCGGGACGCGGTACCGGCCGCGTGCGACGCCCGGAGTACCGGTGGCGTGCGCGCTCGCGGTACCACCGGTACGCGTCGCAGTCCGATAACGCTCGCCCCGTGTGACACACCCGTCCCGTAGAGTGCTCCCGACTACTTCCTTGAACACGTTCAAAGGAAGCTCCTGGGGAGGGGGACCGCACACATGCGCAGCGGAGTGAAGTTCGCCGTGATCGGCGGAGTGTTCGTGGTGTTCGCCGGCGGGGTGGGGTACGGCGCCTACAACATCTACGACGGCCTCACCGGCGACAGCGGAGGCGCCACGACCACCTCCGCGTCGCAGGAGGTCAAGACCGGGCCGCTGAGCGCCGAGGAGATCGACAAGGCCGCGAAGGACTTCCTGACCGGGTGGGCCGGCGGAGGCGACGCGGCCGGTGTCGCCCAGCTCACCAATGACGCGGCCGCCGCGGAGCCCGTCATCGACGGCTTCCATGACCAGGCCCGGGTCGTCGAAGCGGTGATCACACCGGGCAAGGCGGTCGGCCCGAAGGTGCCGTTCACCGTCAAGGCCACGGTAGAGCTGGACGGGGCGCGCAAGCCCTGGTCGTACAGCTCCGAGCTGACCGTCGTACGCGGGCTCACCACCGGGCGGCCGCTGGTCGACTGGGCACCTTCCGTGATCCATCCGAAGCTCACGGCGGAGAACCACCTCGTCACGAGCGAGGCCGACGCTCCGCCGATCGAGGCCGTCGACCGCAACGGCACGAAGCTGACGAAGGAGAAATACCCGTCGCTGGGGCCCGTCCTGGATCAACTGCGGGAACGTTACGGCGCCGACGCGGGCGGCTCGCCCGGCATCGAGCTCATGCTGAAGAGCAACGACGAGACCGTGCCGGACCAGACACTGCTCACGCTCGCCAAGGGCAGGACGGGCAAGCTGCGGACCACGCTGGACGCGAACGTACAGGCGGCCGCCGAGCGGGCGGTGAAGAAGTTCAGCGAGGCGTCGGTCGCCGCGGTCAAGCCGAGTACGGGCGAGATACTCGCCGTCGCCAACAACCGCGCGGACGGCTTCAACGCGGCGATGCTCGGCAAGCAGGCACCGGGCTCCACGATGAAGATCGTGACGGCGGCGATGCTGATGGAGAAGGGCCTGGCCGCCGCGAACCGGCCGGCGGAGTGCCCGCCGAATGTGATGTACCAGGGCCGTACGTTCCAGAACCTGGACGGATTCTCGATCCCGAGCGGCACCTTCGCGCAGAGCTTCGCCCGCTCCTGCAACACCGCCTTCATCAAGCTGATCGACGACACGAAGGACGACTCCGCGCTGAAGGAGGAGGCCGAGCAGGTCTTCGGCATCGGCCTCGACAACTGGCAGACCGGCATCACGTCCTTCGACGGCACCGTCCCGTCCGCGACCGGCGGCGAGGCGGCGGCGCAGTACATCGGGCAGGGCACGGTACAGATGAACGTCCTCAACATGGCGTCCATCACCGCCACCGCCAAGCAGGGCACGTTCAAGCAGCCGATCATCGTGCCGCTCTCGCTGGACGACCGGGAACGGGCCACCGCCACGCGCTCGCTGCCGTACTCCGTGGCGCAGCAGCTTCGCGACATGATGCGGCTCACGGCGACAAGCGGCACGGGCGCGAACGCGATGTCCGGGCTCGGCGGCGACAAGGGCGCGAAGACCGGCTCGGCGGAGGTCGACGGCCAGGCGACGTCCAATAGCTGGTTCACCGGCTTCCAGGACGATCTCGCCGCGGCGGCGGTCGTCCAGTCCGGCGGCCACGGCGGCGACGCGGCGGGCCCGGTGGTCGCGGCGGTGCTGGGGGCCGGGTAGTCGGGGCCCGAGTTGTCGGGGCCGGGCCAGGTGGTTCAGGAGCATTTGGCCGCACTTGGAAGCATTCAGTCGCGTTTATCCATGGAATGCCAATCCATGGATACGCATGGCATGGATCCCTCCCGCACGCGGTGCGACTCTTGGTTCAGCCCAGAGAAACACCGCTGACCAGGGAGTTCGCCGTGAAGGATGTGTCCGTACCCAACCTGACCGGGAAGCTCGCCGTGGTGACCGGTGCGAGCGACGGCATCGGCCTCGGCCTGGCCGAGAGGCTGGCCCGAGCGGGCGCCGAGGTGATCCTGCCGGTCCGCAACGCCACCAAGGGCGCGGCCGCGATCGAGAAGATCCGCGCGGCCGTGCCAGGAGCCGCGGTCTCCACCCGCGTGCTCGACCTGGCCTCGCTGGACTCGGTGGCCGCGCTCGCCGACACCCTGAACCGTGAGGGCCGGCCGATCCACATCCTCGTCAACAACGCGGGCGTGATGGCGCCGGCCACCCGGCACACCACGGCCGACGGCCTGGAGTTGCAGTTCGGCACGAACTACGTGGGCCATGTCGCTCTCACCGCCCGGCTCCTGCCGCTGCTGCGCGCCGGCCGGGCGCGGGTCACCACCATGTCGAGCAGCGCCGCGCGCTCCGGCAAGATCGACTGGGACGACCTGCAGAGCGAGCGGAAGTACTCGCCGATCCGCTCATACAACCTGTCGAAGCTGGCCAATCTGCATTTCGGCCTCGAACTGGACCGGCGCAGCAAGGCGGGCGGCTGGGGCATTGTGAGCAATGTCGCACACCCCGGCACGACCCTGACGAACCTCTACGCGTCCGGCCCGAACATGGGCCGCTCGCGGCCCTCACCGTATGAGGCGATCATGACGCGGCTGGCCGGCTGGGGTGTGTTCGTGCACTCCGTGGACGCCGGACTGCTCCCCGCCCTGTACGCGGCCACCAGCCCGGAGGCGCACGGCGGCGGCTTCTACGGCCCCGACGGCCTCGGCCAGTTCACCGGCGGCCCGACCGAGCTGGCCGTCTACAAGTCGGCTCGTGACGAGGCCGCCGCGGCCCGGCTCTGGGACGTCTCGGAGCGGCTGGCCGAGGTCCGGTTCGCCACCGTCTGAGCGTCACCGTCCGACGGGCGTCACCGTCCGATGAGCGTCACCGTCCGATGAGCGTCACCGTCCGCTGAGCGTTCCCGCCCGATGAGCGTTCCCGCCCGATGAGCGTTCCCGCCCGATCGGTCCGGCATCGGGAGACGAGACACTGGAATCATGGACAGAGCTCAACTCGCTGTTTTCCTGCGGACGCGACGCGAGGCGCTGCAACCGGAGGACGTGGGGCTGCCGCGCGGCCGGCGACGTCGTACCGGCGGGCTGCGCCGCGAGGAGGTCGCCATGCTGTGCGACATGTCGGCCGACTACTACAGCCGGCTCGAACAGCAGCGCGGGCCGCATCCGTCCGAGCAGATACTCGCCGCGATCGCCGGCGGCCTGCATCTCTCGCTCGAAGAGCGTGACCACCTCTTCCGCCTCGCCGGTTACGCCACACCGCAGCGGATCATGCGCGCGGACCATATCAACCCGGGCATCATGCGCATCCTCGACCGGTTGGAGGACACGCCCGCTCAGGTGGTGAACCTCGTCGGCGAGACGCTGAAGCAGACCCGTCCCGCGGTCGCGCTGATGGGCGACGACAGCGAGCACACGGGGCTGGCGCGCAGCATGCACTACCGGTGGTTCACCGACCCGGCGTCGCGGCTGATCTATCCCGAGGAAGACCATCCCACGCACAGCCGTCTCTTCGCGGCGAACCTGCATGGCGCGTACACCAGGGACGGCCGGGGCTCGCGCGCCGCGACGATCGTCGACGCGCTGCTGGCTGCCAGCCCGGAGTTCGCCGCGCTCTGGCGGGAGCATCCCGTCCTGGGCCCGTACTGCGCGCCGAAGCGCATCCAGCATCCGCAGCTCGGGCTGCTCGAACTGCACTGCCAGACCCTGGTCGACCCGGACCAGTCCCAGGCGCTGCTGGTCTTCACCGCCGTACCGGGCACCGAGAGCTACGGCAAGCTCCAACTCCTCTCGGTCATCGGCGACCAGCGCATCTGACGCGCCGTACGCGCCGGAGGCGCCCGGATTCGATCGCCTCACCACGAGGCTGAAGTCCGCTCCACGGTGGCGAACAACGGGCGCGGCACGACGTCCGACCGCCAACTCCGGCAGTCCACTCGCACCGATAGCGCATGTCCCGCCGCCACACCCGGAACCGACAGCTCACCGGCCCGCGCTTCGCGTCCGGGCCCAGTCATCCTTGCGCGGGTCGACTCGGTCGATGCTCCGAGAACTGAGGAAGGCGAAGACCTGACCGATCGGTCACCGGGCACGCGACTGAGCATCTCCGCAAGTACGCTGGCAGGTGCAAAGGATCTCCTGAACGCGCCGACAGAGACGGTGGTGCCCATGACTGACAGGAAAGCCACTGCGAATTCATCCAGAAAAAGCAGAAACACCTCTATGTCGGAGTTCCCGCAAGTAAGTAAAACCGCGCGCTTGGCCACGTAAAGCTGCAGCTCAGCTCCTGTGTTCCCCGCGCACGCGGGGTTGGTCCCCAGGCGGAACGGGTGGGCGTCGTGGGCCACTGGTGGTCCCCGCGCACGCGGGGTTGGTCCCATCTCCAACTGGCAGCAGCAGATCGAGGCCGGGTGGTCCCCGCGCACGCGGGGTTGGTCCCGTTGAGCAACGGTCTCTGGACCTCCTTACGTAGTGGTCCCCGCGCACGCGGGGTTGGTCCCTTGGTGCCGCCCTGTGAGGCGATCTCCAACATGGTGGTCCCCGCGCACGCGGGGTTGGTCCCCGGAGAGTCCAGGACAAGGGATACCCAGTTGGGTGGTCCCCGCGCACGCGGGGTTGGTCCCGTGCGTGACCAGACTGAGGCCGTAGCAAAGGCTGTGGTCCCCGCGCACGCGGGGTTGGTCCCTCGGTGAGGGTTTTGTTCGAGGCCAGCACTTTGTGGTCCCCGCGCACGCGGGGTTGGTCCCGATGGCGAGGCCACGACGTTCGGCGAGAAGCGGTGGTCCCCGCGCACGCGGGGTTGGTCCCCGGCTCCTGGCGCTCGCCGCCGAGGCGGTCCGGTGGTCCCCGCGCACGCGGGGTTGGTCCCGGCATTCGGCTCATGACCGACGCGGAGCAGTCGTGGTCCCCGCGCACGCGGGGTTGGTCCCGATGACCTGGTTCCTGACAGACGAGCACGAGAGTGTTCCCCGCGCACGCGGGGTTGGTCCCGCGGCGGCGTAGTCGGGCCATCCGGCAGCGAGGTGGTCCCCGCGCACGCGGGGTTGGTCCCGCGGTGTTGAGGTCCAGGCCGACCGCGAACGGGTGGTCCCCGCGCACGCGGGGTTGGTCCCGCCGCCGCCGTGCCTGGCTAATCACGCGCGGCGTGGTCCCCGCGCACGCGGGGTTGGTCCCTGGGCCCTGGTCCTGCTCGCCACGTCCCTGCCGGTGGTCCCCGCGCACGCGGGGTTGGTCCCTCGCGACCGAAGCCGGCATCTCCTACACCAGAGTGGTCCCCGCGCACGCGGAGTTGGTCCCGCAAGCTGGGGGACGGAGTGGTACCGGCCGTCGTGGTCCCCGCGCACGCGGGGTTGGTCCCACGTCGGGTAACAGCGGCGCGTGCACGTAGTCGGTGTTCCCCGCGCACGCGGGGTTGGTCCCGGAGCATGACCGGTGAGGGATCCTGGTCCGCTGTGTTCCCCGCGCACGCGGGGTTGGTCCCGGCTGGATGCGGGCCACCGAGCCGTCGTGGGCGTGTGGTCCCCGCGTGCACGGGGCTGCCCCTTAGACGATCACAGGGGATCACAGTGCTCCCCACGACTGTGGGGTTCGACCAACACCCGAAAATCGAAGAAGGACCCACGGTGCACCGGCCTCCGCTCAGCCGCAATTGTCATCGTGATCCTCGTCGTTGTCACCGGTACTTCGAGATGGAAGAGCAGGGAGTCGTGGTGGCCCAGTCGGGCCACCACGTGACCCCCAGCCTCACGAGCTGAGCCGGAAGCCTCGCTCTCGGCGCCTTCACCTGCGCCTGGCGACCAACACCGCCGGCTGGTGGCCTGTCGCGATCATGACGGTCGGCCGCCGGCCTCCTCGTCCCTTGTACTCCCGTGCTCACCGGGCAAGCCCGCTCCGAGCTGACTCTGATAACGACAACTGACGATAATTCCGTTCAGGATCAGTCCGCTTGCCCATACCTTCTGTCAATTGCTGTCAGATCTTTGGCTAGCAACCCCACGGCGTGAGCCCACGATGTTCAATTCCGCAATGACGCAAGGACGTCCCAAACCTCCGGGACCCTTCGGACAGCTGTCCGACGCGGCCCGGCTCGTATGGGGAAAGCACGACAGGGACACCGACGGCTGGCTGCCTCTCTGGCGGCATATGGCCGACAGCGCCGCTGTCGCAGGCACGTTGTGGGACGAGTGGGTTCCCGGCAACGTAAAGCGGCTGGTGGCAGGGGCCCTGCCGGAGGGCGAGGAAGACGCACGCCGGCTCGCGGTGTGGCTGGCTGCGAGCCACGACGCGGGAAAGGCTTCGCCTGCCTTTTCCTGCCAAGTCGACGCCCTCGCCGACCGTATGCGCGAAGCCGGTTTGGAGATGCCGTACCAGAAGCAGTTCGGAGATGACCGGCGACTGGCGCCACATGGGCTGGCCGGGCAACTTCTTATTCAGGAGTGGCTGTCGGAGCGGCACGGATGGTCGGGCCGCGCCGCCGGTCAGTTCGCCGTCGTCACCGGCGGGCATCATGGCGTACCGCCGAGCCACGCCCAGGTCCACAACCTCGATCTGCACGAAGAGCTGCTGCGCACCCCTGGGGTCAGTGAGCCGCTCTGGCGTGCGGTGCAGTACGAACTGCTCGACGCCTGTGCGGAAACCGCTCTCGTGCGGGATCGGCTCGCCGACTGGCAAGGCGTCAAGTTGGCCCAGCCCGTGCAGGCGGTGCTGACCGGTTTGGTCATCCTCGCGGACTGGGTCGCCAGTGCGTCCGAGCTGTTCCCCTACTACGCCCCCCGCGGCTCCGGCGGCGATGAGGACAGGCTGGAGGCGGCCTGGCGTGGCCTCGATCTGCCGGGGCCGTGGTCGCCGGACGTTCCGTCGGGCGAGGCAGCGGAGCTGTTCGCGTCGCGATTCGACCTGCCGGAGGGTGCGTCGGTCAGACCCGTGCAGGACGCGGCCGTACGGATGGCCCGCACGATGCCGGAACCGGGCTTGTTGGTGATCGAGGCACCGATGGGCGAAGGCAAGACGGAGGCCGCCCTCGCCGTCGCGGAGATCTTCGCCGCTCGCACTGGAGCGGGTGGCTGCTTCGTGGCGCTGCCGACCAGGGCCACCGGCGATGCCATGTTCTCGCGGTTGCTGAACTGGCTGAAGCATCTGCCAGGTGAGGAGCAGCGATCCGTCTTCCTCGCGCACGCCAAAGCCGTACTCAACGACGAATTCGCGGGTCTGCTGCGGGCGGGGGCTCGTACGATCGCGGCCGTCGACTCGGACGGCTCCGGGAAGTTCCCGGAGCCGGGACAGACGTCCCGGTCGAGTCCCGCCGGACTCGTCGCGCACCAATGGCTGCGCGGGCGGAAGAAAGGTCTGCTGGCGTCGTTCGCGGTCGGGACCATCGACCAGGTCCTTTTCGCCGGGCTGAAGAGCCGGCATCTCGCCCTGCGGCACCTCGCTCTGGCGGGCAAGGTCGTCGTCATTGACGAAGTACACGCGTACGACGCGTATATGAACGCCTACCTCGAACGGGTTCTGCACTGGCTGAGCGCTTACCGGGTGCCCGTGGTGATGCTGTCCGCGACGCTTCCCGCCGGACGGCGTCGCGCCTTGGTGAAGGCGTATGCCGGGGACGTGGCCGAAGTCGACACGTCCTCCGACAGTTATCCCCTGCTGACCGCGGCGGCTCCGGGTGCGCCGGAAGTCGTGACCGCCCGGCCGCCCGCCGCCGCCGATCGCCGTACGGACATCCAACTGGAACCGTTCGACGACGATCTGCCGCTGCTGGTGGACCGCGTCGAGGAGGAACTCACTGAGGGCGGTTGCGCGTTGGTGGTCCGCAATACCGTGGACCGTGTGCTGGAGGCCGCCGCGTATCTGCGGGAGAGGCTGGGAGAGGACCGGGTCACGGTGGCGCACTCCCGGTTCCTGGCCGAGGACCGGGCCCGGAAGGACTCCGATCTGCTGGCTCGTTTCGGCCGGGACGGGCAGCGGCCCGCCGGGGGTCATGTCGTCGTGGCCAGCCAGGTGGTCGAGCAGTCTCTTGACATCGACTTCGACCTGCTGGTGACCGACCTGGCACCGGTAGACCTCATGCTTCAGCGGATGGGCAGATTGCACCGCCATCCACGGCCGCGTCCGCCTCGGCTGCGCACGGCGCGATGCCTGGTGACCGGCGTCGACTGGCGCGCGGAGCCGCCGGAGCCGGTGGCCGGTTCGCTTGGTGTGTACCAGGGCCGCCATACGCTGCTCCGGGCCCTGGCCGTCTTGCGTCCGCACCTGGAGGGGCTGCCGGTCCGCCTTCCGTCCGACATCAGCCCGCTGGTCCAGCAGGCTTACGGTGACCAGCCGGTAGGACCGGACACCTGGACGGAACCCATGGCGGAGGCCCGGCGTGAGCACCGGGCCCGCCTCGCCGACAAACGGTCGCGTGCCGAGGTGTTCCGGCTCGGTGAGGTGGGTCGCCCCGGGCGGCCGTTGATCGGCTGGATCGACGCCGGTGTCGGCGACGCCGACGACACACCCGCGGGCCGGGCACAGGTCAGGGACAGCGAAGAGAGCCTGGAAGTCCTGGTCGTACAGCGGCGCGGCGACGGCACGCTGATCACGGTGCCATGGCTGGACAGGGGTCGGGGCGGGCTGGAACTGCCCACGGACGCCGTGCCCTCCCCTCGCGCCGCCCGCGCGGTGGCGGCGAGCGCGCTGAGGCTCCCGTATCACTTCTCCAAGCCATGGATGGTGGATCGCACCATCGCCGAGCTGGAGCGGTTCGTCGTGCCCGCCTGGCAGGTGAAGGAGTGTCCCTGGCTGGCCGGCGAGCTGATCATGGTGTTGGACGAGCATTGTCAGACCCACCTGTCAGGCTTTGAACTCCGGTACGACCGTGCCGACGGACTGATGGTGACGCCCGTCGGCGCGCGGAACACGAGGGTGGTGGATCGCGTGGCTTCTTTCGATCTGGTTTCCCGGCCCTGGCTTCCGGTCCAGTGGCTCGACGGGACGACCGCGGAGCTGTCGCTGCGTGATGTCTTCGTCCGGGCGGGAGAAGTGAGACGTCTCGTCGGTGATGTACCCACCCAGGAGTTCGCCCTGCTGAGAGTGCTGTTGGCCGTCGCGCACGACGCGTTGGAGGGGCCGGAGGATGTGGACGCCTGGGAGGCGCTGTGGTCGGCGGCGCGGCCCTTCAGCGAGGTGCCCGCGTATCTGGACCGCCACCGGGACCGTTTCGATCTGCTGCATCCGGACACGCCGTTCTTCCAAGTGGCCGGGCTCCACACGGAAAAGGGCGAAGTCACCTCCTTGAACCGGATCGTCGCCGATGTGCCGAACGGCGAGCCGTTCTTCTCGATGCGCCGGCCCGGCGCGGACCGGCTCACCTACGCGGAAGCCGCCCGCTGGCTGGTGCACGCGCACGCGTTCGACCCGTCCGGCATCAAGTCCGGAGCCGTCGGTGATCCTCGGGTGAAGGCGGGCAAAGGCTATCCCCAGGGCGTGGCCTGGGCGGGAAACCTCGGCGGAGTCTTCGCCGAAGGCAAGACACTGCGCGAGACGCTGTTGCTGAACCTGATCGCGGCGGACAACGACTCGCCTCGGACGCACAAGGACGACCGACCGGCCTGGCGCCGGGACCCGGGCGGACCCGCTCCTCTGGAGTCGGATCCGGACATGGACGATGGCGAGCTCCGGCCATCGGGCCCGCGCGATCTCTATACATGGCAGTCCCGGCGGGTACGCCTGCACATCGACGAGGATCCGGTCGCAGGCGGCGCCGTCACCGGGGTCGTCCTCGCCTATGGTGATCCGCTCGCCCCGCGCAACATGCAGCACAGAGAGCCCATGACGGGCTGGCGGCGCAGCGCGGCACAGGAGAAGAAGCACCACAAGCCGCTCGTCTACATGCCGCAGGAACACGATCCGCGCCGGGCCGCGTGGCGGGGCTTGGAAAGCCTGCTCTTCGCCGGGCGGGCTCAGGACGGAAAGGATCAGCGCCAGGAAGCAGCTCCTCGGCTGCGGCCGGCGGTGCTGGACTGGGTGTCCCGGCTTGTCAACGAGGGTGCTTTGCCGCGCCGTTCGCTGATCCGCGCGCGCACGATCGGTGCCGTGTACGGCACCCAGCAGTCCGTGTTCGACGAAATGGTCGATGACGGAGTCACCCTCGCCGTCGTCCTGCTGCACGAGAGAGATCACCGCTACGGACAGTCCGCCGTGGGTGCCGTCGAGGACGCCGATGCCGCTGTCGGTGCGCTCGGGGCTCTCGCGGACAACCTCGCCAGGGCGCGCGGAGCCGAGCCGGGTGCGCCTTCCGAGACCGCCCGCGACCTCGGATTCGCCGCGCTCGACGGCCCGTACCGCCAGTGGCTGCGCGGGCTGGGCGAGAGCGACGACCCGCATCGAGCCCGCCGCGATTGGCAGGTGACGGCACACCGGCTCATCCGTGAGCTGGGCACCGGCCTGCTGGACGCGGCGGGGACAGCGGCTTGGGAGGGCCGGATGATCGACACCCGCTCGGGTCCGCGCTGGCTCAACGACACTCTCGCCGACGTCTGGTTCAAGGGCCTGCTGAGAAGGGCCCTGCCCGCCGCCGTCACCCCGCTCACGGACGAGCCCTCGGAGGCGCCCGCATGACCACCACGACGACCACCACCGCGCCGGACCCGTCTCCCTCACCATCCTCAGGACGTGCACGCCGCAAGAGCCCGGGAGCGGTGGGCACCGCGGCGGCCGCGCGTATCCGCTCCCTCCAGTACGGCTATCGCGAGGACATTCCTGGCCCGGTGTCCGCGTCGGCCCGCATCCGCAGGGGCGCGGGCAAAGCGGCCGGCGCGGTTCCCGACCTGTGGGGCATGACCGGTCTGGAGCTACTGGACGACGCGGCTCTGGCCGGCCTCGATGTGGACAGGGCCGACGAGGCTCTGCATATCTCGGTGACACTGTGGGCGCTGCACCAGCAGGGCCATCGTGAGGCCAATATGCATCTCACTGGGCCTGGGCTGGGCGCGGCCGTACGTCGGCTGATGCCCGAGGGCGAAATCGATGAGCCCATCCGTAAGCGTTTTGTCCGGGCCGGGACGGCTCAGACGCTGGACAGTCTCGCGCAGCGGCTGCGGGAGCTCGTCCTGCTGCTGCGTGCGGACGCGGTCCCTCTCGACTACGGACTGCTCGCAGACCAGTTGTACCGGTGGCAGAAGCGTGCCGAGCGCGGAGAGATCCAGCGCGCGTGGGGCCGGAGCTTCCAGATCGGCCTGGCGCGCCGGGCGGATCCAGCCGCTACGGACTAGGGACTGTTGCGAAAGTCCCGCCTGGCCCGCGACGCCTGGCAGGCACGCTCGCCGCGTTGTCGCCTCATCAGGACGACAGACATCCCTCATGCGTCAACACCATCGACTGCGTCAACGTCATCGACGCTCCGGCAGCCGGACTTCCGGGGCCACTACCGCTGAGCGCCGCCTCGTCGGCGCCGATACCACCACTGACAGGGATATTTCGTGACCCGCACCATTCTTGACGTCCACGTCCTCCAGACCGTCCCTCCGAGCAACCTCAACCGGGACGACACCGGAGCACCGAAAACCGCCGTCTACGGCGGAGTGCGCCGGGCCCGTGTCTCCAGCCAGGCGTGGAAACGCGCCACTCGAAACGCCTTCCCCGCACTGCTCGACCCCAGCGAACTGGGTGTCCGCACCAAGAAGGTCGCCGAGGCCCTGGCCGAACGGATCGGCGTACTGGACGAGTCGTTGAAGCAGTCGGAGGCCCTGGCGCTGGCGGCCGAGACCATGCGGACAGCCACCGGCTCAAAGATCGAGGTCCCGAAGCGCAAGTCGAAGGACAGCGAGACGGCCGAGGACGGACTCGCGCCGGAGTCTGGGTATCTGATGTTCCTGAGCGCCCGCCAGTTGGAGGGGCTCGCGCGTCTGACCGTCGAGGGCGCGAAGGGCACCGGCGATCTCAAGGTGCTCAAGGACTACCTCAAGAGCAAGGAGGGCAAAGCACTGGCTCGCCAGTACGTCGACACCCGGCACTCGGTGGACATCGCGCTGTTCGGCCGCATGGTCGCCGACTCGACCGACCTCAATGTCGACGCCGCCACGCAGGTCGCCCATGCGCTCAGCGTGCACGCCGTGGACAATGAGTCGGACTACTTCACGGCGGTCGACGACCGCAACACGGAGTCACAGTCCGGTGCCGGCATGATCGGTGTCGTCGACTTCAACTCCGCGACGCTCTACCGCTACGCCGCCCTGGACGTGGACCATCTCCTGCGCAATCTCGGCGAAGGGCTCCGCGAGAACGAATCGGCCGCACAGCCGACACGGCGGGCCGTCGAGGCATTTCTCGAAGGCTTCATCACCTCCCTCCCCACCGGAAAGATCAACACCTTCGGCCACAACACACTGCCCGACGCGGTCATCGTAAAGCTCCGCACCAAACGCCCCATCAGTTTTGTCGGCGCCTTCGAGGAACCCGTCACCACGGGTGACACCGGTGGCTTCCTCCAGCCCGCGTGCGAGAAGCTGGCCCGCTATGTGCCGGAGATCGAGAGCGCTTATGGGGCCGAGGACCGCTCCCGCACCTGGGTGCTTCGCTTCGGCGACGACACGCGGCCGCTCGCCGCGCTGGGCACGGAGAAGAATCTGACCGGCCTGGTGGAAGCTGTGGGTTCGGTGGTCGCGGACCGGCTGGAGTCGGGTGCATGAGCGTGCTGCTCCTGCGATTGGCGGGACCGCTCCAGGCATGGGGGTCCGCGGCTCGTTTCGCCCGTCGCACCACAGAATCGGCGCCGACGAAGAGCGGGATCATCGGACTTCTTGCCGCAGCTCAGGGCCGGTCCCGCGAGGCCGATCTGTCCGACCTGGCCGCGCTGCGATTCGGCGTACGTATCGACCAACGCGGCACGCGGGTCAGGGACTTCCAGACGGCGCACCACGGTGACACGGACAAGGCCATGCCGCTGTCGGACCGGTTCTATCTGGCGGACGCGGTGTTCGTGGCTGCCGTGGAGGGCGAGCGCTCCCTGATCGACGCGCTGCACGCCGCGCTGCTCACGCCGGTGTACTTGCCGTATCTGGGGCGGCGCTCCTGTCCTCCGGCGCGGCGGATCGATCTACGGGTCCGCACCGATGTCGGTTTCGGCCAGGCGCTGCGCCAGGAGGAGTGGCAGGCGAGCGCGTGGCACAAGCGGCGCTATGCCCGGCACGCGACCGTCTCCCTCGATCTGCTCATCGAAACCGCGAGCGGCCAGGACCCCGATCTCACTCTCCGCGACCAGCCGCACAGTTTCGATCCGCGCCACCGCCGTTACGGGCTGCGCGGCATCAGTTCGACCACGGTGGACCTGCCGACGCGTGGTCCGGGACAGCTCGACCACGATCCGACCGCCGTGCTGGAGGGAGCCTGATGTTCCTGACCCGTTTCCGCGTCAACACCGCACGCGCCGGTGCGCGCCGCCTGCTGAGCTCTCCGCAGCGCCTGCATGCCGCCGTCATGATGTCCTTCGCCGAGCCACCGCCACGCGACGGATCGGGCCCCCGCGTGCTGTGGCGCCTCGACAGTGACACCAAGGCGAAACTCCTGCTCTACATCGTCAGCCCCGCCAGGCCCGACCTCACGCACCTGGTCGAGCAGGCCGGCTGGCCGACGAGCCCGGCGGCAGGATGGGACACGTACGGCTACGGCGGGTTCCTCGCCACATTGACGGAAGGCGACATCTGGGCGTTCCGGCTCACCGCGAACCCCGTGCACAACATCCGTCTCCGGGCGGGCGAACAGACCAAGCGTACGGCGCATCTCACCCCGCGCCATCAGACCCGCTGGCTGCTTGACCGGCAACTCCGCGCCGGCTTCAACGTCGTGGAGAAAACGATCGAGCACCGGCTGCTGCCAGAAGGGGACGAGCACGAGTTGATCGTCCACAAGCAGCGAGGACTCCTCTTCACCAAGCAGGAGGAGGACTCAGGCAAGCAGAATCACGTTTCCCTGACGACGGCCACGTACGAGGGCCGGCTGCGGATCACCGATCCCGACGCGCTGCGCCGCACGCTCACCTCGGGACTGGGCAAGGCGAAAGCGTACGGCTGTGGCCTGATGACCCTCGCCCCGGTGCGGTGACGGATGACAACTGTCAGCCGCCGGGGCGCCTCCTCTCCTCGCGAGCTCACCCGAATCGGTGACCGTCTCTCCTTCGTCTATCTGGAGCGGTGCACAGTCCACCGGGATTCCAACGCGCTCACCGCGGAGGACGCGGAGGGAGTGACGCACATTCCGTCCGCCACCATCGGCACGCTCCTCCTCGGCCCGGGGACACGTATCACCCACCAGGCGATGTCCGTCCTCGGTGACTGCGGCGCGGGCGTGGCATGGGTCGGTGAGCACGGCGTGCGGTACTACGCGGGCGGAAGGGCCCTGACCCGTTCCTCGGGCCTGGTAGAGGCACAGGCAACAGCTTGGGCGAACCGCCGCACCCGGCTGGAGGTGGCACGCGCCATGTACCGGCTGCGCTTCCCGGACGAGGATCCCACCGGCCGTACCCGGCAGGACCTTCTCGGCATGGAAGGCCGGCGCCTGAAGGAGTGCTACCGGCGTGAGTCCGCCCGCACCGGCGTCCCGTGGCGGCGCCGTGAGTACCACCGCGACGACTTCTCCGCCGGAGACGCACCGAACCAGGGCGTGACCGCGGCGGCACAATGTATGTACGGAATCGCCCATGCCGTCGTCGCGGCACTCGGCTGCTCTCCCGGCCTGGGCTTCGTCCACTCCGGCCACGAGCGTTCATTCGTCATGGATGTAGCTGACCTGTACAAGACCGAAGTCGCCATCCCGGCGGCATTCGAAGCGGCGGCCGAGGGAGAGGAGGATGTCGCGGCTCGGACCCGCCGGATGCTCCGGGACCGCATCAACGAGGCGAAATTACTTGACCGGTGTGTACGGGACATCAAGGACCTGCTCGGCTACGACGGCACCCGCGACACAGGCGACACCACCCAGGACCGCGTCACCCTCCAGTCCGACGCCGACCTGCACGTCGACGGTGGCCGCAACTACGGTGACGAGATCATCTGGTGACCGTCATCGTGCTCACCAACTGTCCTGCGGGCCTTCGTGGTTTCCTCACCCGCTGGCTGCTGGAGATCTCTCCGGGGGTCTTCCTCGGCGCTCCCTCCGCCCGTGTACGCGAAGCCCTGTGGATGAGGTCCGCCAATACGCGGGCCAGGGCCGCGCGCTGCTCGCCTACCAGACCAACAACGAGCAGGGCTACACATTCGAAACTTACGACCACGCGTGGCAGCCCACCGACCACGAAGGGCTGACACTGATCCACCGACCGAACCCCAAGGCGCAGCGTGGCCAGCGGCAGTCGGCGGACCTCCCACGGCAGGGCTGGAGCAAAGCGTCCAAACGGCGGAAATTCGGCGGCAGATGAAGGGAAACACCGTCCCGGCGAGCCGGGCAGGGGACTGGCGCAATGATGACGACACCGAACGGCGGGCGTTTTGCCCAGAAAGATCGACCATCCGGAACTATGTCGGAATCTCGGAAAGTAAGTAAAACAGGCTCCGGCCCGCCTGAACCCCCAGGTCAGCTCCTGTGGTCCCCGCGCACGCGGGGTTGTTCCCGGGCGCTCGGACAAGCGCTACAAGAGGCTCAAGTGGTCCCCGCGCACGCGGGGTTGTTCCCGGGCGCTCGGACTCAAGCCCGGCACCATCAGCGTGGTCCCCGCGCACGCGGGGTTGTTCCCTTGCGGGCGCGCTGGGGCGCGGGAAATGATCGGTGGTCCCCGCGCACGCGGGGTTGTTCCCCCGACCATCAACCTCGCCGCAAGGATTCTCCTGTGGTCCCCGCGCACGCGGGGTTGTTCCCGACGGTTCCCGCGCTGGGGCCTGCGGCGAAGGGTGGTCCCCGCGCACGCGGGGTTGTTCCCTACACCGACCCTCACGGGTACTGCTGGCCAGGGTGGTCCCCGCGCACGCGGGGTTGTTCCCTTGTCCAAGCCCGCCTGGATGCGCCGCATCGTGTGGTCCCCGCGCACGCGGGGTTGTTCCCCAGCCGGTTGTACACACAATCTCCGGCCTCCAGTGGTCCCCGCGCACGCGGGGTTGTTCCCCTGCCCATCGGCATGTACAAGACACGCAAAGAGTGGTCCCCGCGCACGCGGGGTTGTTCCCAAGCACATGGGCGAAGACCTGGTGGAAGCCATGTGGTCCCCGCGCACGCGGGGTTGTTCCCATCTGGCGCGGGGCCGGGCCGACACTCAACTCGTGGTCCCCGCGCACGCGGGGTTGTTCCCGGCAGGCTCACGTACGGCCTTGATTTCAAGCTGTGGTCCCCGCGCACGCGGGGTTGTTCCCATTTCGCGAAGGGCATGGTCTAGCTGGTATTGGTGGTCCCCGCGCACGCGGGGTTGTTCCCGTGTGTTTGGCTCCAGCCGCAAGACGGTCCGCGTGGTCCCCGCGCACGCGGGGTTGTTCCCCCGGCTCAGGGCCACTACTCGGTGTGCAACATGTGGTCCCCGCGCACGCGGGGTTGTTCCCTGACGCAGCTCGTGTATGTCCTGCGGACCGCCGTGGTCCCCGCGCACGCGGGGTTGTTCCCGCCGTGTTCGCCGTGGCTGTGAACCGCAACCCGTGGTCCCCGCGCACGCGGGGTTGTTCCCGTCACGGGCAGAGAGCCTCTCTTAGATACACAGTGGTCCCCGCGCACGCGGGGTTGTTCCCGGCCACTTGAACCGCCTCTGAAGAAGGGTTCGGTGGTCCCCGCGCACGCGGGGTTGTTCCCCCAACACACACCCAGGTCCCCAACATCCTCGCGTGGTCCCCGCGCACGCGGGGTTGTTCCCAAGCCGCCTCGGTGTCCCCCTCAAGGGCCTCCGTGGTCCCCGCGCACGCGGGGTTGTTCCCTCGACGGGCCTCACGAGACGAAGGAACGCAGGGTGGTCCCCGCGCACGCGGGGTTGTTCCCATCCGCTTGAACCAGGCGCCTCACCGCGGGGCGTGGTCCCCGCGCACGCGGGGTTGTTCCCGAGTTTCGGTTCTTCCCGAGCATCGACATAGGGTGGTCCCCGCGCACGCGGGGTTGTTCCCCTGATCTTTGACGTCGCCTCCCTGCTGCCGGGGTGGTCCCCGCGCACGCGGGGTTGTTCCCCTCGAATGCACCCACTGCTACGCCGACTCGTCGTGGTCCCCGCGCCTGCGGGGTTGTTCCCTCGTGGGCGCTGTGCAGGATCAGGCGCTCGCCGTGGTCCCCGCGCACGCGGGGTTGGTCCCGGCTCCGGCGTCCGGCAGGCCAAGCCCGGCTTGTGGTCCCCGCGCACGCGGGGTTGTTCTCGCGCGGGCATCCGCGTTCTCGATTGGCGCATCGTGGTCCCCGCGCCTGGGGGTTGCTCCCAGACAGCCACGCCATCCGACCCCTATGGGACATGGTCCCCGCACCTGCGGGATTGGTTCCGGTGCCGTCGGCGCGTCTTTGTCTCGTTGTCTGGTGGCGGCCGGAAGTAGTGCGATACGGCGGCCGGTCGATGCCTTCCGTGCTCCCGTCCCGCCTCCGCCTCGCGCCGATAGCGGAGGCGCCGGCGGCGCGTGGGGGCCTCCCTGGCCGCCACGAAAGACGATCGTGTTGTCAGACCCTCGTGCCACGATCGCGGCCATGAGCACTTCCGAACGCGCCATGCCTCCCTTGGACGCCGATGAGCGGACCACCTTGGAGAGCTGGCTCAGCTTTTACCGCAGCACCCTCGCTCAGAAATGCGACGGCCTGACGGAGGACCAGCTTCGCGAGGCGTCCGTGGCGCCTTCGCCGATCACGCTGCTCGGACTCGTCCAGCACATGGCGGAGGTCGAGCGGAACTGGTTCCGCCGGGTCCTGGCCCAGGAGGACGCTCCGCCGATCTTCGCCGCCGACGCCAGGCCCGGGACCGCTGATGGCGGCTTCGACCTCGACGAGGCGGTCACTTACGAAAGCGCGGTGTCTGTGTGGCAGGCCGAGGTAAACCGCGCCCGGCGGAACTGCGCCGCCCGCGCGCTGGAGGACACCAGCCCTTTCATGGGCGGCCAGGTCACCCTGCGCTGGATCTACACGCACATGATCGGCGAGTACGCCCGCCACTGCGGCCATGCCGACCTGATCCGCGAGCGCGTCGACGGTCGTACGGGCGTCTGAGAGCCCGCGTCTGAGACCTCCGTTCGTGCTGACTACGCCAGGGATTACGGACACCCTTCAGCCAGCGGGCCGGCCGCCTTTGCCGTCGTGGCGTTGGCAGTCGGTCCGTCGGTTTTCGGTTTGAGTGTCGTTGGTGGCCTCCGAAGATCCCGGCGCGGCATTGGCAGCCAACTGCGGTGTGGAATTCCCGCAGTTCTCAGTTCTTCACAATGCCTCGCCTCCATCTGCCGCGCCGAAGTGCCGAAAAGCCGAAAGCTCCGAAGCACCGAAGCACCGAAGCACCGAAACGCACGAGAAAACAATGGACGCCGCCTGCCATGCCGGACGCCGCCCGACACCGCCAGCCAGGCTCCGCGCCGCTCTGTCCATCCGTAAATGCCTTGATGTGATTGACGTCCGGTCCAGCACAGAGAGTAACTGACCGCGCCACCAGGCCGGAGTCGCTCAGCCGCCGCCGCACCCGCCCATACCCGTCTTCCAGGCCGAAGTTCCTTGCCGGCGAAGGACCTTCGCACGGCTGTGCGCCGATGCCTGCTTCCAGTGGGCACAGAGGGTAGTTGCGCGTGTCACGCCGTCAACCTCCCTACCCTCTCCGTAGATCGGCCTGCTCAAGTAATTCCCATGACCAAGGGATTCCGTTTCGGAGCCCCTGAGGGGAAGAACATATGCATAGTTCGCGAGGTACTGTCGGACCATCAATCGGAGCCCGGCTCGACAGACTGCCGGTAACAGCACGCCACAAGCGCTTCGTTAATGTAATGGCGCTCGGCAACTTCTTCGAAATCTACGAACTCTTCCTGACGAGTGTCCTGTTGAGCACTCTCAAGAAAACATTCGCCCTGAACGGATTCTCTCTGTCGCTGTTTCTCGCGTCGACCGTCGTCGGAGGCTTCCTCGGCGCGGTCGTGGTGGGCCGGGTGGCGGACAAGATCGGGCGTCGGGGCGCCTACATGATCACGCTCAGCCTGTACTCGGCGGGCACGATCGCCTGCGCCTGCGCGCCGAACGTCTGGACTCTGATCGCCTGCCGCTTTGTCATCGGCATCGGACTCGGTGGCGAACTTCCGGTCACGGATTCCTATCTGGCCGACATTCTGCCGCCGGCCCGACGCGGTTATTACGCGGCAAGGGCATACACCTGCGCTCATGTCGCCGTACCCGTGGTCGGTGTTATGGGTCTGCTGCTGGTCGACAGGGCCCCGTTCGGTGTCGCGGGATGGCGGTGGATGTTCGCGATCGGGTCCCTCGGCGCACTGTTGACCTTCTTCGCCCGCAGAGGTCTGCCCGAATCGCCCCGCTGGCTGGAGACGGTCGGCAGGCGGGCGGAAGCGGACAAGGTGACCACCACCTTCGAGAAGTCCGCGGAGGCGGAAGGCTGGAGGCCACCGCTCGCCGTCATGAACGAAGAGACGGTCCCGCCGCCGGTGGAGAAGCGCCTGCCCGTCCGGATGCTCTTTCAGGCGCCTCTGGCCCGCCGTACGGCACTGATGGCCTTTCTGTGGGCCCTCGGGCCCATCGGGTACTACGGCTTTAGCGCCCTCGCCACGCTCTCTCTGGAAGCGAAAGGCTTCGATCTCAGCAGCTCGCTGACGTTTATGACGCTGTCGTTCCTCGGATCGCCGATCGGCTCGTATCTTTCCATGCACATTGTGGAGAGGGCCGAGCGGAAATGGATCCTGTGTGTGGCGCTGGTGATCATGGCGGCGATCGGACTCGCCTACGGATACGCGCAGTCGGCGGTGATGATCACGGTCCTCGGTTTCTGCTTCACCGTGGTGGCCAACATCAAGACCAATGCCACGCACATCTACCAGTTGGAACAGTTCCCGACGAGCCTGCGCACCACGGCGAACGGCTGGCTGTTCTCGCTGAACCGGCTGTCCAGCGCGGCGGCGCCCTTCTATATGGTCCCGCTCTTCTACGGCGCCGGAGTGGGTGCCGTATTCATCGTCGGAGCGACGGCGATGCTGCTGGCCGCGACCGCTGTCGCTTTCGGCGTGCGGACGCGAGGGCTGTCGCTGGAGAACATCAATACGGCGTCCCGGCCGGAGGGTTCACCGACGGCCATCATTCCTTCGCCGCACACGCGCGCCACGACCAGAAAGCCGTAAGCCTCTGTCGTAGGCGCCGGCGCCCCGGGCCGCACACCGGGGCCGGTGTCTGACGCCGTGCCATGCGCGATTCTCAGGTGCCCGTATGCCGCTGCCGATGACCGGCGCGACGCCGGGCACCTGTCATCTCTTCTCGTACGAATCAGCCCGCACGAACCAGCCCGCGCCTCGTACGAACCAGCCCGCACGAACCAGCCGCGCCTCGTACGAACCAGCCCGTCCCACGAGCCCGACCCGGCCCGGCCCACGCCGGGCCCGCCGCGCTACGACCGCAGCCGGGCCCGCCGCGCTACGACCGCAGCAGCTCCGCCGCCCGTTCCGCGATCCCGTAGACCGTCGCGTTGCTGTTGGCCGAGACAGGAGACGGCATCACCGAGGCATCCGCCACCCGCAGCCCGCTGAGGCCGCGCACGCGCAGACGCGCGTCGACGACGGCCGTCTCGTCCTCACCGATCCCGCACGTGCCGCCGGGATGGTGGTAGGACCTGAGATTCCTTCTCAGATAGTCGCGCAGCGGCTCCTCGTCCTGGACCGCGCGCCCCGGCAGCACCTCCTCGCCCCGCCAGGGATCCAATGCGGTCGTACGGCCGATCTCACGGGCCAGGCGTAGTCCGACGGTCATCCGGTCGAGGTCGCGGCTGTCGGTGTAGTACTCGGGATCGATCACGGGTGCCGTTCCGGGAGCCGCGCCGGCCAGCATGACCCGGCCCCGGCTGTACGGAGCCATGAGCGAGACGACGACGGTGTATCCCTCTCCTGCTCCGGGACCCGGCAGTGTCTCCTCGCGCAGCGGTAGGTCGACGACCATCATCTGCAGGTCAGGTGCGTCCAGCCCGGCGTCACCGCGCAGCAGGATCTGCGCCTCGGCGTGATTGTTCGCCGCGGCGGGTACCGGTCCGGCGGCCCGGTAGACGATGCCGGACATCGGATGGTCGTGCAGATTGGCTCCGACGCCTGGCAGGGCCAGAGCGGGTCCGATCCCGTTCTCCCGCAGCTGGGCCGGGGGTCCGATACCGGAGAGCATCAGAAGCTGTGGTGACCCGATGGCGCCCGCGGCGAGCACGACCTCTCCCGAGCAGCGCGCGGTGTGCGCCCGCGTGCCCACGCTGTACTCCACTCCGGTGCAGCGCTCGCCGTCCAGCGTCACCCGGTGCGCGAGCGCGTCGGTGACCACCTCCAGATTGGCGCGGCCCGACGCCGGACGGAGGTAGGCGTCGGCGGCGCTCTGCCGCTTGCCGTCGACGATGTTCAGATCGCACCAGCCGGCGCCTTCCTCAAGGCCGCTGCCGAGGTCGGCCGCCTTCGGATAACCGGCCTCTTCGGCCGCGTCCAGACAGGCCGCCGCGAGCGGATGACCGCGTGCGGCGGGCGCGACATTCAGCGGACCGCCCAGACCTCGTACGGCGGGATCGCGTCCTTCGGCGTTCTCGCTGCGCCGGAAAAACGGAAGCAGGTCGTCGAATCCCCAGCCGTCCGCGCCGGCCGAGGCCCAGGCGTCGTAGCAGGTGCGGTGGCCACGCAGGAAGACCATGCCGTTGACAGCCGAGGACCCGCCCAGTCCACGCCCTCGGGCCCATGGGACGACCCTGCCCGTGGCCGTCTGCGTGACCGTCTCGTCCGCCCAGTCCATCGAGGTGCCCCTCAGCGCGGGCCAGGCCGACGGGACGGCGACGGCGGCCGGCGACTGTCCGCTGCCGGCCTCCAGCAGAAGCACCTGTGCGTCGCCGTCCTCCGACAGCCGCGCGGCGAGCACACAGCCCGCTGTTCCGGCGCCGACGACGATGTAGTCATAGCTCTTCACGGCGGACCACCACCCGTGCCGGGTCCAGGACCGGCATCTTCAGAGGATTTACCGCTCTTCGTCATGATTCGTGCCATTGTTCATTGTTTCGCAGATCATGATGAATGTCCGTGCGACCTGTGTCCGGTGCTCGTCGGCGCTGGGCCGTACCGCTCACCGCCGGGCCCGTGCCCCCTCGGCCACCGGTGTACGGCGGTCTCGCCGCTCAGCTCTCGCCCGCGATGGCCCGCCTCAGCCCCACGTTGCCGGACAGGATCCCGCCGTCCACCGGCAGCGTCACGCCCGTGATCCAGGAGGCGTCGGCGGACGCCAGGAACGCGACGGCGGCGGCGATGTCCTCCGGAGTGCCGACCCGGCCCATCGGATACTGGCTCGCGGCGCGGGCCAGTTCGGTCCGGCGGTTCGCCCAGGCGTCCGTACGAATGGTTCCCGGCGCGACGAGATTGACGCGGACGCCCCTCGGCGCCGCATGGCCCGCGAGCGTACGGGTCAGGCTCGCCAGGCCCGCCTTGGCCGCGCTGTAGGCGTGGTTGCCGAAGTCCTGTTCGCCGTTGACCGATCCGATGGAGATGATCACGCCGCGTCCGGAGGCCGCGAGATGCGGAAGCGCGGCGCGCGCGCAGCGGAAGGCGCCCGTCAGTGTGATGTCGAGGTCCCGCGCCCAGATCTCGTCCGGTTCGTCCTCGAAGAGCGGAGCGTCCGTCCCGCACGCGTAGGCGTTGTTGACGAGGACGTCGAGGGAGCCGAAGCGTTCGACCGCGTAGGCCACCGCCGTCTCGACCGCGGACCGGTCGGCCACGTCACAGCCGATCGACGCGGCGCCCGGGATGGTCCCGGCCGTCCGCGCGGCCCGCTTCTCGTCCAGGTCCGTGACCAGGACACGCGCGCCTTCGTCCGCCAGCCGGCGGGCGGTGGCCTCGCCGATGCCCCGGCCGGCGCCGGTGATCAGTACGCCGTATCCCTCGAATCGCCTCATCCGCCGATGATCTCGCCGACAGCGGCATCACACCAGAGACCGCGGTCCGGTGGCCGCGGCCGAGGGACCTGATCGAGTCACCCGGCGCGTTGGCCGAGCGCGTGGCGGACCGCCTCAGCCGCCGTCGTCGCTCCCGGGCAGAGCCACCCGCGCCCACCTCATGTCGCCGACCGCACCGCACGCACCAGGGCCTGTGCGCGCGGGTCCGCCGTGACCCCTTTGCGCATTCCGTTGGTGACATAGCCGAAGGCGATGCCGGACTCGGGGTCCGCGAAACCGAGAGAGCCGCCGCGTCCCGGATGCCCGAAAGAGCCCGGCCCGAGCAGCGGCGCGGCGGGTCCGTGCAGCATGAAGCCCAGGCCGAAACGGGTGGCGACGACCAGGACCCGGTCCGGGCCCGCGGACTCCTCCGTGCGGGCCAGCGTGAGGGTGGCGGGAGCGAACAGCCGGTGGCCGTCCACCGGGCCGATCATCGCGGCGTAGCAGCGGGCCAGTGCGCGGGCGGTCGAAATGCCGGCGGAGGCCGGGAGTTCGGCCGCGCGGTACGCCGGGTCGTTCTCGTCGGGCAGCGGATCGATGACGGCGAACGCCCGCCGTGTGAGCGACTCCGGGTCCTGGTACGCCTCCGACACGGAGCGCTTGGGCCGTAGCCGGAGTTCGCCGCCTCCGGCCGAGGGCTGCTCCACCGGGCCGATCCGGCCCACCCGGTGCGCCTCCTCCCGCGGCAGTCCGACCCAGAAGTCCAGGCCGAGCGGGCGCGCGATCTCCTCGGCGATCCAGCGGCCGATGCTCCGGCCCGTCACGCGCCGGACCAGTTCCGCCATCAGCCAGCTATAGGTGTGCGCGTGGTAGCCGTGTTCGGTGCCCGGCTCCCAGACGGGCCGCTGAGCGGCCAGCGCGCGGGCGCCCGACTCGCCGTCGACGGCCTGGGCCGGGGTCAGCGGCCGGTCGAGCACCGGCACTCCGGCGCGGTGCGAGAGAAGATGGCGGACGAGCGCCCGCTCCTTGCCCGCGGCCTTGAACTCCGGCCAGTACGTGCCGACCGGAGCGTCGAGATCGATCTGGCCGCGCTGGTGCAGCAGCAGCGGTACGGCGGCGGCGACGCCCTTGGTGGCCGAGCGGACGACCTGCGCGGTGTCCACGGCCCACGGTTCCCGGCCGTCCACATCACGGGTGCCCGCCCAGAGGTCGACGACCTTGCGGCCGTCCCGGTAGACGGCGACCGCCGCGCCGCGTTCACCGAGCTGTTCAAAGTTCCGTACAAAAGCGTCCCTGACCGGCTCGAAGCCCGCCTCCACCGTGCCCTGGACGTCCACGCCCGCACTCCCGCCCGTCGTCCCGCCGCGCCCCGGCGGCGCGACCCCCTCTATGGTGCAACGTGCCCCGGCGAGACGGAACGCGGGTCGAACCCGAACGGCAGCTCCAGCCGGTGCGCGCCCATCAGGGTCTCGTCGCCGAGGAGTTGCTGGGTGGGTCCGTCCGCCACGATGACGCCTTCGCTGAGGATGACCGCGCGGGGACAGAGTTCGAGAGCGTACGGCAGATCGTGTGTGACCATCAGCACGGTGATGTCCAGCGACCGCAGGATGTCCGCGAGTTCGCGCCGGGACGCCGGATCGAGGTTGGACGAGGGTTCGTCGAGGACGAGGATCTCCGGCTCCATCGCCAGCACGGTCGCCACGGCGACCCGGCGGCGCTGGCCGAAGGAGAGATGGTGCGGCGGCCGGTCCGCGTACTCCGCCATGCCGACCCGGGTCAGCGCGGTGCCGACCCGGGCCTCCAGCTCGGGACCGCGCAGTCCGGCGGCGGCCGGGCCGAACGCCACGTCCTCCCGCACCGTCGGCATGAAGAGCTGGTCGTCCGGGTCCTGGAAGACGATGCCGACCCGGCGGCGGATCTCCGCCAGATTCCGCTTCTCGACCGGCAGTCCGGCGACCGCGACCGTACCGGCGCCCGCGGTGAGGATGCCGTTGAGATGCAGGACGAGCGTGGTCTTGCCGGCGCCGTTGGGGCCGAGCAGAGCCACTCGCTCGCCGCGCCCGACGGTCAGATCGACGCCGAAGAGCGCCTGGTGGCCGTCGGGATAGGCATACGCGAGGCCGCTGACCTCAAGGGACGCCGGAGGAGCGGACAGGGAATCCACAGTCATAGGGTCCAGCCAAGCAGACAGACGGCGAGCGCCGAGAACGGGAGGGCGGCGGCGTACGACCACTGCGCCCGGGACGCGGTCACCTCGTCGATGACCGGCATGGTGCCCGCGTAGCCCCGGCTGACCATCGCCAGATGCACGCGCTCGCCTCGCTCGTAGGAGCGGATGAAGAGCGCGCCCGCGGTCTTGGCCAGCACGCCCCAGTGCCGTACGCCGCGCGCCTCGAAGCCGCGCGAGCGCCGGGCGATCGACATCCGGCGCATCTCGTCGGTGATGACATCGCCGTAACGGATCATGAAGGACGCGATCTGGACGAGCAGGGACGGCAGCCTGAGCCGCTGGAGACCCAGCAGCAGCGAACGCAGCTCGGTGGTGGACGCGAGGATCACCGACGCGGCGACGCCCAGCGTGCCTTTCGCGAGGACGTTCCAGGCGCCCCAGAGGCCCGGGACGCTCAAGGAGAGACCGGCGAAGTGGACCTGGTCGCCCGGGACGACAAACGGCATGAGGATCGCGAAGGCCACGAACGGGATCTCGATCAGCAGCCTGCGCAGCAGAAAACCGGCGGGAATCCGGGCCACGACCGCGACCGCCGCGAGCAGCACCGCGTACAGGCCGAAGGCCCAGACCGCCTCGCGCGGCGTGGAGACCACCACGACGACGAAGCAGAAGACGGCGGCGAGCTTGCAGTGCGGAGGCAGCTCGTGGACCGGCGAATGCCCGTGCCGGTAGAGCTTGTGTGCGTGGCCCGCGCCCATGTCAGATCTTCCCGCCGGCGATGACGGAGCCGGTGGCGCCGGCGTCGGTGCGGCGACGGCGTACGGCCCAGAAGATCCCGCTGCCCACGACGACGGTGGAGCCGACGCCGATCACACCGGCGAGACCGCCGGAGATCCGCGCGTCGGAGATGTCCCGGACGCCGTAGTCGGCCAGCGGGGAGTCGGCGGTGTGGTGCGGTTCGGTCTTCGCGTCGATGCCCTTGTCCGCGGCGACCTTCTCCAGGCCGTCCGGGTTGGCGGAGGCGTAGAAGGAGACGAAGCCGGCCAGGACGAGCGCGGTGACCAGGCCCGTCGCCCAGACCTTGCGGGTGGAGCGGGCCGCCACCGGCGCGGCGGATGGCGCGGGCGCGGCGTCGACCAGTTCGCCGCCGACCCGCAGCTTCAGCGGTGCGGTGAGTCCTCGGGCGCCGTGGACGAGGTCGGGGCGTACGGCGATGACGGCGCCGACCGTCAGCGCGGTGATCGCGGCCTCGCCGATACCGATGAGCACATGGACGCCGACCATCGCGGTCAGTACCTTGCCGATCGGGATGTCCGTGGTGCCGCCGACGGCGTAGAGCGCGGTGAAGGCGAGGGCCGCGGCCGGTACGGAGACCAGCGCCGCAGCGAAGGAGGAGACGGTCACGGCGCGGCGGGTGCGAGGCAGGATCTTCACCAGCCCGCGGAAGAGCGCGTACGAGACGACGGTCGTCACCACGGCCATGTCGGTGATGTTCACACCGAGAGCGGTGAGTCCGCCGTCCGCGAAGAGGATGCCCTGCATCAGCAGGACGACGGAGATGCAGAGGACGCCGGTATACGGGCCGACGAGTATCGCGGCCAGGGCTCCGCCCAGCAGATGGCCGCTGGTCCCGGCCGCGACCGGGAAGTTCAGCATCTGTACGGCGAAGATGAAGGCGGCGACGAGTCCGGCGAGCGGTGCCGTGCGCTCGTCCAGCTCGCGGCGCGCGCCGCGCAGGCTGACGGCCACGGCTCCCGCGGCGACGACACCGGTGGCGACCGAGACGGGCACGTCGATGAATCCGTCGGGGACATGCATGCGGGGCTCCGCTTCCTGCGGGAGAGTTCGGCGAGGACCGTCTGATGATAGAGCCCTGTTGCGAACTGCTTGCAAGAGCAGGTTGTATGCGGACTGCCGGGACGATGTCGTGCGGATGTGGCGACGGCAAACTTATGGGTAAATTGATTTAGTTTGTAGACTTAAGTGAATGACGTCCCATAGGTGAGGTTTGTGTGACTCGTATCACGCACTTCGCTCCCGAATCGGCGTCATGACGAGCTCCCGACCGTGGTCGAACCTCAGGAAGCTCAGCAGCAGGAACCGTGCTCCAGTTCCGCCCCAGCCGAAGAGGAGCCAGCCGATGCCTCCTATCATCGAGCAATCCGCGAAGGCCCGTCTCATCACGGACGCGCCTCACCACAAAGCCGTCTCCGTGACCCTTCGCTATGACGGCGCCGATCCACTGGCGATGCGCATCGTGTTCCCGCCCGAGGTGTCTCTCGACCATGACGAGGTGATCTGGGCCTTCGCCCGCGATCTCCTCGAATCCGGCCTGCGACTGCCGTCGGGTCATGGCGATGTACAGGTATGGCCCTGCGGCCGCGCCCAGACCATTCTGGAATTCCACTCGCGGGAAGGAGTGGCGATGGTGCAGTTCGACTCGACGCCGCTCCACCGGTTCCTGGAGAGTTCCTACTCGATGGTGCCGGCCGGCGAGGAGCGCCATGACATCGAGGTCGAGAACGAACTGGGCAAACTGCTCCACCGGACCTGAGGTCCAGCGGAGCTGAGGTCTTTCGGCGCCGAGGTCTTTCGGCGCCAACGGCGACGGCCCGGTCCCACACCCCTCGGGGCGCGGGACCGGGCCGCGTGTGGTGCGCGCCTTCCGCCGTCAGACGCGGACCAGTTCCCGCTCCGCCTCAGGACCGCTGTCGGAGCCGTCCGTGGCACCGTCGCCGAGCCGCTTGCGCAGCGCCTCGCCCTCGACGTCCACATTGGGCAGCGCCCGGTCGAGCCAGCGCGGCAGCCACCACGCCTTGTTGCCGAGCAGCGCGAGCACGGCCGGGACGATCGCCATACGGACGACGAAGGCGTCGAAGAAGACGGCGATGGCGAGCCCGAAGCCGATCATCTTGATCATCGCCTCGCCGGAGCCGATGAAGCCCGCGAAGACGGCGATCATGATCACCGCGGCGGCGGAGACCACTCGCGCTCCGTGCTGGAAGCCGGTGACGATCGCGCCGCCGGGCCGCTCGCCGTGGACATACGCCTCCCGCATCCGCGTGACGAGGAAGACCTCGTAGTCCATGGCGAGACCGAAGACCACGCCCACCATGAAGATCGGCATCATCGACATCACCGGGCCGGTCTGCTCGACGCCGAGCAAACCGCCCAGCCAGCCCCACTGGAAGACGGCGACGACCGCGCCCAGGGCCGCGACCACCGAGAGCAGAAAGCCGAGGGCCGCCTTGAGCGGCACCAGCACCGACCGGAAGACCACCATCAGCAGCAGGAACGCCAGGCCGACGACGAGCGCGAGATAGGGCAGCAGCGCGTCGTTCATCTTCTGCGAGAAGTCGATGTTCATCGCGGTGGCACCGGTGACCAGCACCTCGGCGCCGCTGTCCGACGCGATCCGGCCGCCGGTGTCACGGATGGAGTGGACCAGTTCCTCGGTCTGGACCGAGGAGGGCCGGTCCTTGGGAATCACCGTGATCGTCGCGGTGTCGCCCGCCTTGTTGAGGGTCGACGGTGTGACGACGGCGACGCCGTCCATCTTCTTCACGGTGTCGGAGACCTCGGCCGCCGCGGCCTTGGCATTGTTGTCGGCCTTGCCGTCGACGACCACCACCAGCGGCCCGTTGAAGCCGGGACCGAAGCCGTCGGAGAGCAGGTCGTACGCCTTGCGCTGCGTGGTGCTCACCGGCTGTGAACCGTCGTCGGGCAGACCCAGCTCCAGCGAGGCGGCCGGGATGGCGATGGCGCCGAGGCCCACCACACCGGCGATCAGGACGGCGACCGGCCGGCGCAGCACGAGGCGCGCCCAGCGGGTGCCCATGTTGGGCTTCTCCTCGGCGGCGCCCGCGGCCTTGTTCTCCATCGCCGTGCGGCCCTTGCGGCCGTGCACCCGCTTGCCGGCGAAGCCCAGCATCGCCGGGATGAGCGTGAGCGCGATGAGGACGGCGATCACGACCGTACCGGCGGCGGCGAAGCCCATCTTGCTGAGCATCGGGATATTGACGACGGCCAGGCCGACCAGCGCGATGACGACCGTGAGCCCGGCGAAGACCACGGCGGATCCGGCGGTGCCGACGGCCCGGCCGGCCGCTTCCTCGCGTTCCCTGCCTTCGGCCAGCTCGGCCCGGTAGCGGGAGACGATGAACAGCGCGTAGTCGATCCCGACCGCGAGGCCGATCATCATCGCGAGGATGGATGTGGTGGAGCCGAGATCCAGCACACTGGCGAGCGCGGTGATCGTGGAGACTCCGACTCCGACCCCGATGAGCGCGGTGAGCAGCGGCAGTCCGGCCGCGACCACGGAGCCGAAGGTGATGAGGAGCACCACCGCGGCGATGGCCACCCCGATGATCTCGGTGGACCCGGTCTCCGGCGCCGCCTGGAGCGCGTCTCCGCCGATCTCCACCGTCAGGCCCTGGGCACGGGCGTCGGCACCAGTCTCTTCGAGCGCCGTACGGGTCTCGTCGGTCAGCTCCATCGAGCTGACCTTGTACGAGACCGAGACATACGCGGTCGAGCCGTCCTTCGACACGGCCTTCGCGGCGTACGGGTCGGTCACCGAGGAGATCTGGTCGGATCCGGACGACAGCTCGTCCCTGATCTCGCCGACCTCGGCCTTGTGTCCGGCGTCGGTCATCTTCTCGCCGGCGGGTGCCTTGAAGACGACCCTGGCGGTCGCTCCGTCGGCGCTCGCTCCGGGGAAGCGCTGTTCAAGCAGGTCGAAGGCCTTCTGGGCCTCCGTTCCCGGGATGGAGAAGGAGCTGGAGGTGGCGGCGGGCGCGGAGAGCGCGCCGAAGCCGGCGAGCGCCAGCAGCGCCACCCACAGCAGAGCGACATAGCGGCGGCGCCGGAAGGCGAGCCGTCCAAGCTTGTAGAGGAACGTGGCCACGAGGGCGTACTCCCGGTCTGTGAAGGGAACAGGGGCATGGCGTGGGGAGCCGGCCCGACGGCGAGAGCGGGACGCGTCAGGTGGTACGGGTACGCGGGAGCCACGTGCTGCGACGTGAATACCGCGCGAGGTGCTCGGGGAAGGTCAGAGGCCGAGGGCGGGGAGGACCACGGCGTCGAGATAGGAAAGGAGGAAGCTCCGGTCGATGGACCGGTCCTCGATCAGTTGCCGGGCGACGACAGCGCCGACCAGCATGTGCGGGACGAAGTCCAGCGCGGGATTGTCCGCGGCGATCTCGCCCCGGTCCACGGCGCGCCGCATCAGCTCCGCGAGCCCGTTCATCTCTGGCTCGACCAGCAGCTCACGCAGTGCCTGATGGAGATCGGGATTGTCGTGTACGGCATGCAACAGGCCCCGCATCAGCGCGGAGTCCTGCTCCATCTTGCAGTCGTCGCTGCGCGACACCATCGCGTGGAGGTCCCCGCGCAGCGAACCGGTGTCCATCTGGCCGGGGCCGACCGGCTTGTTGTCACGCATCGCCCGCACGACCAGCTCGGGTTTACTCCCCCACTGGCGGTAGAGGGTGGCCTTGCTGGAGTGGGTACGGGCGGCGATGGCGTCCATGGTGAGGGCGTCATAGCCGACCTCGCGCAGCAGATCGAGCACGGCCGCGTACAGCTCGGTCTCACGTTCGGGCGTGAGCCTGGTGCGTGCCATGGCCGACCTCCTGCCGATGCGTCGTCGCCGGTGCGTTCCGGCCCGTTCCGTGAACGAAACCGTTTCGTACAGTACGAAGATAACTCCGGCCTCAACGAAACGAAACCGTTTCGCTTGTGTGCTGTGCCACACGAGCGCGTTCAGCGCCCCGGCGCGAACCGCGCTTCCGATGCACGACGGCCATAAGTTGCCGCACCCCCCTTACGCGGAAAGCATTGTGGGGTGAGTGACGACGTCGCGTATCTCCGCTTCCCGCACCTGCACGACGACTTGCTGTGCTTCGCCGCCGAGGACGACCTCTGGGTCGCACCGCTCGTGCCGGCCGGGCACCGGCCCGGACGCGCCTGGCGGGTGACCGTCGACCGCACCAGGGTCGGCCACCCGCGCTTCTCGCCCGACGGCCGGCATATCGCCTATACGAACTGGCGCAGTCTCGACCCGGAGATCCATCTCGCTCCGGTGGACGGCGGTCCGGCCCGCCGCCTCAGCTACTGGGGCTCCACCGACACCCGCGTCTGCGGCTGGACCCCGGACGGCCAGATCCTCGCGGTCTCCTCGCACGGCCAGCCCTTCTCGTACTACTCCTGGGCCTACAGCGTCCCGACCGACGGCTCGCCCGGCGCCAAGCTGCCGTGGGGCCCGGTGTCCGACATAGCCGTCGTGGACATCGACGGCGAGCACCGCACGCTCCTGCTCACCGGCAAGCCGCCGCACGAACCGGCCGCGTGGAAGCGGTACCGCGGCGGAGCGACCGGCCGGCTGTGGCTGCACGGCGAGCGGCTGCTCGCGGATCTCGGCGGCCATCTCGACTGCCCGATGTTCGTCCAGGGCCGCGTCGCGTTCCTCTCCGACCACGAGGGCGTCGGCAATCTCTACTCCTGTCTGCCCGACGGCACCGATCTGCGCCGCCACACCGATCACGACGCCTTCTACGCGCGCCACGCGTCCTGCGACGGACACCGGATCGTCTATCAGTGCGCGGGCGACATCTGGCTGGTCGACGCGCTGACTCCCGACTCGCGGCCGCGCAGGCTGGACGTACGGATCGGCGGACCCCGGGCCGGACGGCGCGGCTACCAGGTCCCGGCCGCCAGCCATGTCGCCGGGATCGCCGTGGACACGACGGGCCGGGCCAGCGCCGTCTCCGTACGCGGCAGCCTGTACTGGCTCACCCACCGCGACGGTCCGGCGCGCACGATCGCGGACACTCCCGGCGTCCGGGTCCGGCTGCCGGAGACGCTCGGCAGTGGCGGCCAGGTCGCCTATGTCACCGACGCGGAAGGCGAGGACGCGATCGAGATCGCGTATCTGCCACGGGCGAGCGGCGACCGGCGGCCGCGGCGGCTGGCCTCCGGACAGCTCGGACGTGTGCTGGAGATGGTGGCCGATCCGGAGGGCGAGCGGATCGCCGTCGCCGCGCACGACGGCCGGCTGCTCCTCATAGCCGTCGCGGAGGAAGCGACGACGGAGATGGAGACGGAAGCGGGCGAGACGACGGAGCCCGCCGGAGGCGACGCCGCGGCGGAGGTCACGGAGCTGATCCGGTCCATCAACGGCCCGGTGACCGATCTGGCCTTCTCGCCCGACGGCGACTGGCTGACCTGGTCCCATCCCGGCATCGGCCGCTCGCTGCGCCAGATCAAGATGGCCCGGATCGCCGGCGGCCCGGACCGTACGGTCATCGATGTCACCAACGGCCGCTTCGAGGACGAGAATCCGGTCTTCACCAGCGACGGCCGCTATCTGGCGTTTCTGTCCTGGCGCGGCTTCGACCCGGTGTACGACGTGCACACCGGAGACCTCTCCTTCCCGCTGGGCTGCCGCCCGTATCTCGTACCGCTGTCCTCCGCGACTCCGTCGCCGTTCGCGCTGTCGCCGGACGGCAGGCCGGCGGCCGGCGGACTCGACCCGTCCATCGGCGAGTCGGACGAAGGGACGGTCATCGTCGAGGCCGAGGGCCTGGCGAACCGGGTCACTCCGTTTCCCGTCACGGCGTCCAAGTACTCCGCGCTGCGCCCGGTCAGCGGCGGCGGACTGGTCTGGCTGCGCTGGCCGATCTCCGGCGCGCTCGGCGAGACCTTCGCCAACCCGGCGGACACCTCGGGACGTCCCACGCTCGAACACTTCGACATCACAAAGGCCCGCAGGAGCGAACTCGTAGCCCATCTGGACTGGTTCGCGCTGAGCGGTGACGGCAGCCGGCTGGTCGTCGTGGACGAAGGAGAGCTGCGTGCCGTACCGGCCACCGAGCCCGGCGACAGTGACTCGACCGTCTATCTCGACCTGCGCCGCATCCTGCACGACGTCGATCCGGAGGCGGAGTGGCGCCAGGCGTACGAGGAGGCGGGCCGCCTCATCCGCGCCTACTTCTGGGATCCCGGCATGTGCGGCATCGACTGGGACGGTGTCCTCGCCCAGTACCGTCCGCTGGTCGAACGAGTCGCGTCTCCCGACGAGTTCGCGGATCTGCTGCGCGAGGTCCTCGGCGAGCTGGGCACCTCCCACGCCTATGTCACACCGGCCCGCCGCAACGAGGGCCCGCCGCACTACCAGCGCGCGATGGGCCTGCTCGGCGCCAACCTGGTCCCGCGCGACGGCGCCTGGATGATCAAGCGCATCCTGCCCGGTGACTCCTCCGACTCCAAGGCCCGCTCACCGCTGGCCGGTACGGGCATCCGCGAGGGCTCGGTCCTCACCCATGTCGACGGACGGCCCGTCGATCCGGTGGCCGGGCCCTATCCGCTGCTGTCCGCCGCCGGCGGCACCACCGTCGAGCTGACCTTCCGTCCTCCGGAGCACGACGGCGTCTCGCGTCGCGTCGCGATCGTCCCGCTCATCGACGAACGGCCGCTGCGCTACCAGGACTGGGTCGCCAAACGCCGTGAGGTCGTCCGGGAGATCAGCGGTGGCCGCTGCGGTTATCTGCACATCCCGGACACCGGCGGCTCCGGCTGGGCCCAGTTCAACCGGGACCTGCGCCTGGAGGTCTCCCGCCAGGCGCTGATCGTGGACGTACGGGGCAACGCGGGCGGCCACATCAGTGAGCTCGTCGTGGAGAAGCTCAGCCGCCGGATCATCGGCTGGGACCTCACCCGCGACGCCCAGCCCGTCTCGTACGCCTCCAACGCGCCGCGCGGCCCGGTCGTCGCCATCGCCGACGAAGCGACCTCCTCCGACGGCGACATGATCACCGCGGCCTTCCGGCTGCTGGAACTGGGCCCCGTCGTCGGCCAGCGCACCTGGGGAGGCGTGGTCGGCATCACCGGACGGCACCGGCTGGGCGACGGCACGGTGATCACGGTGCCGATGAACGCGGCCTGGTTCACGGAGTACGGCTGGTCCATCGAGAACCACGGTGTGGAGCCGGACATCGAGGCCCTGCGCACTCCGCTCGACTGGGCGGAGGGCCGGCACGCGCAGCTCGACGACGCGGTGTGGGTGGCGCTGGATCTGCTCGCCGCGCGGCAGCCTTCGGAGCCACCGGGACACGAGGCGGTCCCGGACCTGCGACGGCCCGGACTGCCGCCGCGCAAGGCCGGCTGAACACCACGCACCGGCCCTCACGCGAAAGGCGCACCCGGCGGACCGGGTGCGCCTCTCGTCGCTTGTCAGAACCTCAGGATCGGTGCCTCAGGACGGAATCTTCAAGACCAAACCGTCGGGTCAGGCGTCGAAGTGGTCGTCGAACTCGTCGCGGGCGCCCTGCGGACGGGCCCCGGGGCGGTCCTGCTGACGGTCCTGCGGCCGGTCCCCCGGGCGGTCCTGGGGCCGGCTCTGCGGCTTGTTGCCCTGCGCCTGGTCGCGGCCGCCCTGCGGCCTGTCCTGCGGCCTGGCCTGCGCCTGCTCGCGGACGTCCTGCAGGTGGTCGCGGCCCTGCGCGGGGCGCTGCGAACGGTCGTCGTGGTCGGCGACCGGCTTGGCCTTCGCCTGGTCGGCGAGCTCCTGCGCCTTGTCCTTGAACTGGTCTGAAATACCCATGGGAATTCACTCCAAGAGGGGTGTGGGGGTGGGGCACGCTCAGACTTTCACGGCCGGACATTCTGCGCATTTCGGTCAGTTACGCTCCGTGCGCTCCTTCTCGTCAGCCGCTCCGCCCGCGCCGACGAGCCCGGTGCGCACTCCTGCGAGCCGTGGCTCGAACCTCCGCATCTCCCGCTGTCCGACCGAGGCGACAAGCCCCGGAAGCCACCCGCGCACGGACCGCGTCCCGCGCAGCCACCACTGGGCGTACACATACGCGGAGCGCCGCTCGACGCCGGTCACGATCCGATCCACGGGGGGACCGAGCGGATACGTACGGTTCGCCGGCCACGGCAGCCGCTGCCGGAGCTCGCGCATCACCTCGTCCTGGTCCGCCCCGCGCACCATGTCGGTGTCGGTCCAGGACAGATATCCGACGCCGACCCGGACGCCCCGGTGGCCGGCCTCCGCGCGCAGGCTGTGCGCGAACGCCTCGACACCGGACTTGGACGCGCAGTACGCGGTCATCATCGGCGCGGGCACGATCGCGGCCGGCGACGCGATCTGCAGGAAGTAGCCGCGGCTCTCCGTCAGAACCGGCAGGAACGCCCACGCCGTCACCGCGCCGCCGATCAGATTGACCTCGATGACCCGCCGCCACGCCTCCGGATCCGAGTCCGCGAACGGCCCTCCGGCCGCCACGCCGGCGTTGGCGACGACGATGTCCACCGTTCCGAACCGCTCCTTGACCTCACCGGCGACCCGGACCATCGCCGCGTGGTCGGTGACATCCGCGTACCAGTGGCCGCCGTCGCCGTGCAGCCTGGCGGCGACCCGCCGCAGCTCGTCCTCCTCCAGACCGACAAGCGCCACCGCCGCGCCGCGCCGCGCGCCGAGAGTTCGCGGGCCAGCAGTTCACCGACCCCGCGCGCCGCGCCGGTGACGACCGCGACCTGCCCTTCGAGACCGGTCCCGCTCATGCCGGGTCCTCCTTCGTACGCGTGGCCGCGCCCGGGCCGGTGGCCGGACTCGGCCGCGCGCTCAGACAGGTGGCGACCAGCTCGCGAATCCTGGCGGTGACGGCGTCCGGAGCCTCCACCGGCGTCATGTGCCCCACTCCGGCGAGTTCGGTGAGGCCCACGCAGTCGGGCAGCGCGGCGGCCAGCGCCCGCGCCTGGACCGGCGGGGTCAGCCGGTCGGCGGTGCCCACGAGCACCGCCGTCGGGACCCGCAACTCCCTGACGTCCCGGTCGAGATCGAGTTCTCCGAGAACATGCGACCAGGCCACCCGGGAGGCGCGCGGACAGGCGTGCACGATCCGCGCGCACTCCATGACCATCTCCGGCGCGGAAGCGGGGCCCATCGTCCCGTACCGCAGGATCCGCCTGGACAGCGGTGTGACCGGGCCCAGCGGAGCCCGCGCGCCGAGCACCAGCCGTGTGAGCCGGGTCCGTGTCCGGCCGGCCCGCAGCGGCAGCACGAGCGACTCGGCGACCAGCCGTGAACTGCCCGTGCTGCACAGCAGCGTGGCCGCCACATGGCGCCGGAAGACGGGACGCGCCGAGGCGGCCATGATCGTCATACCGCCCATCGAATGCCCGGCCACCACGGCCCGCTCTCCCGGCTTCAGCGCGGCGCTGAGCACCGCTTCCAGATCGTCGGCGAGAGCGCCGGTCCCATAACCGTCCCGTCCGGGCAGTGGTGTACGGCCATGTCCTCGCTGGTCGTAGACGATCACCCGGTGGCCGGCGGCCAGTTCGGCCGTCTGCGCCGCCCAGAAGCGGATCGAGCAGGTCCAGCCGTGCGCCAGGACCACCGCGGGCCGGTCCTCGGCGCCGTACACCTCGACATGGATACGGGAGCCGTCGGCGGAGACGGCGGTCAGTTCGGTGGCCGGAGGCAGCGGCGGCCGGCTCATCGGACGGCCTCCTTCGAACCGTCCCGCTCGTCCACCGGGCCGCCCGGCCGGATCACCTCGTACTCCGCGAGATCGACCACGCGCGTCGCCCTGCGGAACTCGGTCGTGGTTCCGGGCCAGATGGTGGTGTTGCGGCCGTTGTGGTCCAGATACCAGCTCGTGCAGCCGCCCGTGTTCCACACGGTCCGTTTCATCCGCTCCCGCACCCGTCGGTTCCAGGCGTGTACGGCCGACGGCCGGGCGGCCAGCGCCACTCGGCCGCCCAGGACGTCCAACTGCCGCAGACAATCGGCCAGATAGTTCAACTGGGCCTCGATCATCAGGATCATCGAGGAGTTCCCGAGACCGGTGTTGGGCCCGACGACCGTCATCCAGTTGGGAAACCCGGCCGCCGTCGCGCCACGCAGCGACTCCATGCCGTCCTTCCAGGCCTCGGCGAGCGTGATCCCGTCGGCGCCCACCACCCGCTCGGCGATCGGCATGTCCGTCACATGGAAGCCGGTCCCGAAGATGACCGCGTCCGCCTCCGTCTCCGTGCCGTCCGCCGCGACCAGCGTGCTGCCGCGCACCTCCGACAGCCCGGAGGCGACCAGTTCCACATTGGGCCGGACGAGCGCCGGATAGTACGTACTGGAGAGCAGGATGCGCTTGCAGCCGATGCGGTACGACGGCGTCAGCCTGGCTCGCAGCGCCGGGTCCTTGACGGCCCTCGCCATATGGGCCTTGGCGAGGGCCTCGACAAGGCCCGGCTCGGCCGGCCGCCTGGTGAATGCCTGGACCTGCGACTCCCTTATGGCCCAGAGGAGTTGACGCCTCAGAACGCCGGTGAACGGCAGTGTCCGGTGCAGCCGGCGCTCGACCGCCGAGATCGCGCGGTCGGTGCGCGGCATCACCCACGGCGGAGTTCGCTGGAACAGCGTCAGCTTCGCGACGGCCGGCTGGATCGCCGGCACGACCTGGATCGCCGACGCGCCGGTGCCGATCACCGCGACCCGCTTGCCCCGCAGGTCGTAGTGGTGGTCCCAGCGCGCCGAGTGAAAGACCTTTCCCGGGAATCCGGCGAGTCCCGGGATCTCCGGAATCCTCGGGTCCGAGAGCGCGCCGGTCGCGGAGACCACCATCGTCGCGCTGAACGTCCCGCGTGAGGTCTCGATCTCCCAGCGCAGCGCGCCGTTGTCCCAGCGCACCGTCAGCACCTCGTGGTTCAGGCGCAGATGCGGCCGCAGTCCGAAGGTGTCCGCGATCCGCTCCAGATAGGCCCTGATGTGCCGCTGCCCGGAGAAGGTGCGCGGCCAGTCGGGATTTGGTGCGAACGAGAACGAGTAGAGATGCGAGGGCACGTCGCAGGCGCACCCGGGATAGCTGTTGTCGCGCCAGGTCCCGCCGACCGAGCCGGCCCGCTCCAGGACGACGAAGCCGGTGATTCCCTCGCGGCGCAGCCGGACGGCCGCGCCCAGGCCACCGAATCCGGATCCGATCACCGCCACGTGTACGTGTTCGTGCTGGCTCATGCCGCCGCCTCCGCCCACCGGACACTTCCAGGACCATGCCAGCGATCACTGGCATGGTTCGGAGAGTAGAGCGGCTCCGTATTCATGGGCAGGGGTTCGACATGACGAGTTACTGGCGGTACGACATAGGCTGCCGGATATGGCTGAGGGTCGCGAACACCGCGAGTACCGCATGGCGGAGCTGGCCCGCGAGGCGGGCATCACCGTGCGTACCGTGCGCTTCTACCGCGAGCGCGGCCTGATCCCGCCACCGCGCCGCGAGGGCCGCGTCGCCTGGTACGACGACCACCATCTGGCCCGGCTCCGTACGATCGCGGCCCTGCTGGAGCGCGGCCACACGCTCAGCGGCATCGCCGACCTCGCCGCCGTCTTCGAGAGCGGCCGGGACGTGGGCGAGGTGCTGGGCCTGGGCGAACCGACCGAGGAGACGCCGGTCCGGCTCTCTCCCGAGGAGCTGGCCGACCGCTTCGAAGGCGAGGTCACCTCGGAGAATCTGGCGGCCGCACTGGAGCTCGGCCATCTCGCCACGGACGGCGACGAGATCGTCCACATCAGCCGCCGTCTGCTGGACGTCTCGGCGGCTCTGGTCCGGCAGGGCGTGCCGCTCGCCGCGGTCCTGGAGACGGGCCGCCGCGTCCAGGCGCACACGGAGGCCCTGGCGGACCTGTTCACCGAGGTCTTCGGCGCGCATGCCGCGGACATCGATCCGGCCGTACTCCGGCCGCTGGCGAAGAGCGTGGTGGAGGCGGAGTTCTCCATCGCGCTGGACCGCCGGCCGCGTCCGGACCGGCGTCCCGCGGCCTCCGCCGAGCGGTAATCAGTATCGGTCGCCCGGACGTCGGAATCCGCACTCATCAGTACGCGAGATGCCCGCCTCTGACCGGTGCGGCTCCCGTGCGAGTGGCCTCGGGTCGAATTGCGGGATTTGCCGGTGTTGTTGGCGAAACCGGTCCTAGGGTGACGTGCCTGCCGCCGGAAACCGGTCCCCGGCGGGTTCTGTGAGGTTCCGGAGGAACGTGCGCCATGGGGTACATGCGGCTGCTGCGCCGCCGTCCGGTCCGGACGCTGTGGCTGTCGATGGCGCTCTCGGTCCTCGGCGACCGGCTGTACGCGCTGGCCGTGATGTGGGTGGTGTACGAGGCGACGGGCTCCGCGTCGCTGATGGGCCTGGTGGCCGTCGTCGAGTCGCTGCCGTACATCGCGCTCGGCGGCTCGGCCGCGCTGATGGAGCGTTTCGCCTCCTGGCGCCGGCTGGCCCGGGTGGACGCGGCACGCGCCGTGGTCGCGATGGCGGTACCGCTGACCTGGTCGCCCGACCCGAGTGGCTTCGCCGTACTGCTCGTACTGGTCCTGCTCCTCGGCACACTGGGAGCGGTCTTCGATCCGAATCTCGGCGCCCTCGCTCCCGAGCTCGTCGAGCCCGATGAAGTCCAGCAGGTCAGCGCGTTGTTCGATCTCACCTCCAGGATCGCCGCGGTCGCCGGCCCGGGAAGTGTCGGTGCGCTGCTGCTCGTTGTGTCGGAGATCCAGCTCTTCGCCGTGGACGCGGTCACCTTCGCCGTCTCGGCGGTCGCGCTGAGCCGGCTGGGGCGGTCGGCGGCGGGCGGCGGACAGCACTCCGCCGATACCGGACGGCAGGAGACCGTGCGCGCCCGGCCCGTGATCCGCGAACACCCGCGAGTGGGCGTCGCCATCGGCGTGCACGCGGCCGGGCTGTTCGTCGCGGCCGTCTCCGCGGTGGGGCTGCCCGCGCTGCTCGCCTCCCGCATGGGCCAGGGCGCCGCCGGATACGGCGTGGCGCTCGCCGCGACCGCGACCGGCGCGCTGGCCGGAAACCTGCTGATCGGCAGCATCCCGGACCGCTGGCCGTGGCTCGGGACGTACTGCGCCGCCTGGACGGCGGTCGGGACGGCGCTGGCCGCGCTCGGCCTGGTCGGCTCACTGCCCGCCGTCATCGCGCTGTGCACCGCCTCCGGACTGCTCATCCCGGTCTCGGCGGTCACCTTGCGCACCCACTTGTCGCGGTTCCCGGCAGGCGTGCGGCTGCGGCTTCTGACAGTCGACCAGACCGCGATCCGGACGGCGGGGACGGCCGGGATGCTGCTGCTTCCGCTCGCTGTCGACGCGGCGCCGACGAGGGCGTTCGTCGGCGCCGGCGTGCTGTTGTCGTCCGTCGCGCTGGCGGGCTGGTGGGCCGGCAGCCGCATGGTGGACCGTCCCGTCACGGCGAAGCCGGGCGCGGCCCGGATACCGGCCGGCACGGAGACCTGACCGGGCCCCCGCCGGCGGTGAGGCGACAGGCGGCGGGAGCCCGGCGAGCGGGACGGGGCTGTCACCCCGTGTCGCTGTGCGTCCTCGCGGTGCCACGGCGACAGCTCCAGGAAACCGGCCGCCAGCCCGCGCGGGAACGGCTCGCGCGCGGCACTCAAGTCCGCTGCGGATGCCGCAAGTTCTCTGCGTGCGCCCTGCCGCGCCCGCCGGGCCGGTGGATACCGTGGACCCACCCCGAGACACGGGGTCTGGAGGCCCGATGCGCGTCCACGCCATGCCTTCCCGTCAACCACGGGCGGACGTCCTCGACCTCGGCGCGCTCATCCGCGGCGGCCGCAACAGCCGCCGCCCGCGCATGACGCAGGCCCAGTTGGGCCGACTGCTCGGCTACTCGGAGTCCTGGGTCTCGCGCGTCGAGGCGAACGAGATCACACCGCCACGGGAGATCCTGCTCAGCGTCGCGAACATCCTGGACTTCACGCCCGAGCAGCTCGGCCTCGTCCGTCCGGCGCGGCCGCCGGCCCCGGAGACCTCCGGCGCGGTGGTGCCCGGCGCCGGGACGACCACAGAGCACGTCTCCAAGGACCGGGAGGACGACGCGGTGCGACGCAGGCACTTTCTCGCGGGAGCGGTCGGCCTGGGCGCCGCCATGGCGACGGGCCCGGCGGCGGCGGCGGTCGCGCGGACCGGACCCGCTTTCGCCGATCCGGCGGCGGCGCTGGAAGCCGCCCTGTTCCAGCCGCCCGCAGCGGAGCCGCTGCCGCTCGACCGGCTCGCTCTCGCTCTGGCCGCCGCTCGCGGCGACTTCGCCGGAGCGCGGTACGAGAGCCTGAGCGAGGAGCTGCCCCGGCTGATCGCGACCGCCGAAGCCACCCGTGACTCCCTCGCGCCGGGCCTGCGCCGCGACCGCGCCCACGCGATGGTGGCCCGTGCCTATGTGCTCGCCTCCGGGCTCGCCGTGAAAATACACAGCGAGACGGCCTGGGTGAGCGCCGACCGTGCGCTGAGGGCCGCGCGCGCCGGCGGACACGCCGCTCCGCTGGGCGAGGCCGCCAGGGTCCTGGCCATCACGATGCGCCGGGCCGGCCGCGGCCACGCCGCCGTCGACCTGCTGACCCGTACCGCCACCTCGCTCGATGGTGAGCGCGGTGCCGCCTCCGCCGGGACCCTCGCCGTCAGGACCTCGCTCCTGCTGACAGCGGCCTACTCCGCCGCGCGGTGTGGAGACCGCGCCGGTGCGCTGGCCCTGGCCGACGAGGCCGAGCGTGCCGCCGCGCGGCTCCCGGCCGATCCGGTCGGCGGGCTGTTCACGGTGGAGGCCACGGCCCAGCAGTGCGCGCTCTACCGCGTCAGCGTCTTCAACGCCCTGGGCACGCCGGACGAAGGAGTCGAGTACGCCCGGCGTCTCGAACCGGCGAAGTTCCCGACCGCCGAGCGCAGGGCCCGCTGCTTCACCGACACCGCTCGCATGTGGCATCAGCTCGGCGACCACCGCCGTACCTACGCGGCACTGCGGTCGATCGAACGCCAGGCGCCGGAGGAAGCCCGCCGCCCCTCGGTCCGGGCCCTCACCACGGATCTGGTGTACGCGCCGGTCAGCCTGCCGGGGCTGAAGGAATTCGCGATACGCACCGGAGCCGTGCACGGCTGAAGGTCTCGTGTCCGGGTTCGGCCCTCACGCCTGGTTTGCCACCCCTCTGCTCCAGAGCTCCTCGGCGTGTTCGCTGAAGCGGTCGAACATGCCGCTCTCCCCCTGTCTGCGCAGGTGAAGCAGCGGAGAGTCATGCCCGACCAGCCGGGCAAGGTGCGGTGTTACGAGCGCGTCGTGATCGAAGCGGAACACGGACAGGCTCACATGGTTGATCGCGTCGTCCGGGGCGCTGAAGCGTGTCTCAAGGCCCTCCAAAGGGCCGAGGCGTTCAAGATTTTCCAGTGTGATTCGGATGCGCGTGGAAACCGTGAGGGCGACATCTTCGATCGTCTCCCGCCGGCGGGTCACTTCGCCGTCCGGGTCGCCCAGCAGGAAGCGCACCCGGCACCCTGAAGCAACCTTTCGGCGCAGCGTTTCCGGAAACGCGGGTACCTGGGTCCACAAGAAGTAGTTCGTGTACCCGGCGAAGAAGAGATCTCCGCCGGTGTCGCCGATCAGCTCACTCCACACCGTCGAGGGGCATGCCGAACGGTACGGGTAGCTGTGAACCAGTTCACGGTCGTGGCCGCTCTTGATGCGGTCCTTGACTACCTGGGGCCAGATCATTTCCTCGTCCACTCCCAACGCCCGACAAGCGTCATCGCGGTTTCGTGCGTGTGGTGTCAGCTCAGCGTCCGCCAACCACCGTTCGACGGTCTTGCCGGTCACGCCGACGCGAGTGGCAAGCTGACGGGTGGTGAGGTTGGCATCCGACATAGCCGAGCGTAGGGCAGAGTTCAAGACATCTCCCACGGACGTTTGAGGCTTTCTGTGACCGTAGCGGGCAATGGCCCAACTGTCCTTGCTTCGGGGGCGGATACGTCCGTAAGGAAGCTCCACGATCACAGCATGACCGAACCGACGAGATACCAGACGGCGCCGGTTGAGCTGCCGTCGCGCATGGACTTGGAGCCGACTCCGGTTGAGGGGTGCCCAGGTTGCGTCGAACTCGCCAGCGTGCGCGACCGCGCGCGTGCGGGAGGCGACATGACCACTGTGTCCGACTGCAACGTCTTCATGCGACGGCACCCGGAGGGGCACCAGTGAGTGAAGCGTCACCAGTGAGCACGGACGCTGCGGCCTACGGAGCTCACCGGTCACGACGTGTTCCGCCGCGCCTTCACCGATCAAGCGCGCGTGATCCGCACCGACTTTTCCTGAGCGGCTGATCGGCGGCGGGCGACGCGGTTACAGCGTGCTCGGCGCCGGCCTCGTTCACGTGCCGCCCCATGGCACATGAGCGGGGCCTTCCGCTGCCACTGCCTACAGGTCGAAAACCGCTGTCACCGGCGCGTGGTCGCTCCAGCGTTCCGCGTGACTGGCAGCCCGCTCCACGTATGCCTTGACCGCGCGGCCGGCCAGGCCCGCCGTCGCCACCTGGTAGTCGATGCGCCAGCCGGAGTCGTTGTCGAAGGCGCGGCCTCGATAGGACCACCACGAGTACGGCCCCTCCTGGTCCGGGTGCAGCGCGCGGACCACATCGACATAGCCCGTCTCCTCGAACACCCGGGTCAGCCAGGCACGCTCCTCGGGAAGAAACCCGGAGGACTTGGCGTTGGCCCGCCAGTTCTTGAGATCGGCCTGCTGATGCGCGATGTTCCAGTCGCCGCAGACCAGCACCTCACGGCCGTCGGCCGCCGCGCGCTTCCTCAGCCGCTCCAGATAGCTGAGGAACTCGTCCATGAACCGGATCTTCTCGTTCTGCCGCTCGGTGCCCACCTCGCCCGAAGGCAGATAGAGGCTGGCCACGGTGACACCGGGAAGATCGATCTCGACATAACGACCGCTCGTGTCGAACTCTGCGCTGCCGAATCCGATCCGCGTACGCTCCGGCTCCCGCCGCGACAAGAGCGCGACCCCGGCGCGGCCCTTGGCCGCCGCCGGCGCGTACACGGCATGCCAGCCCTCGGCGTTCCGCACGCTCTCGGGAAGCTGCTCGGGCTCGGCCCGTACCTCCTGAAGGCAGACGACATCGGCGGCGGTCTCCGCCAGCCATTCCACGAACCCCTTCTTGGCGGCGGCGCGGAGGCCATTCACATTCACGGACGTCACGGTGAGCATTCCCGCACACTACCGACCGCGCGTCGGCGTACATTCACACACCTAAAAGCCCCTCTCATACCGGAAAGCCCGGAAAATCCGGTAAGCCCGCAAGGACCGGTAGGCATCGGCACACAGCAGAGGCCCGGTCCGCTTCATGCCGGACCGGGCCGCTGTGAGAGTGAGGATCAGGATCAGCTGTTGCCGACGCCGTTCCCGGACAGGACCGGGATGTCGTCCAGGATGTGCGACAGCGGCTCGTCGCCCTTCGCCTGGGTGGAGTTCTCGACACACTGCTGGTTCTGCGGGGAGGACAGGAGATTGAAGTCCTGAACGGAGATCGGCGTGGCACCCGTGAGGGTGGCGGTGTTCAGCTTCGCCGGCAGACCCAGGCACGGCTTGTTCAGCGAGCCCTGGACCAGGCCCAGCTGCGGGCTCATGTCCCCGTGGGTCGACGAGTTGCCGAAGGCCTGCTCGGCACCGTTTCCACTGAACGACGTCGTGCCACCGTCATCAGCGATCGCCAGCGCCGGTGAGGCTGCACCGACCGACGCTCCGACGATCGATACCGCGACAGCGGCGGTTGCCCACAGCTTCTTCATTTAAATACCCTTCCAGAAAGGCGGACCCCACCGGTGGAGTCCGACTTCCTCAACTTCCATTCGGGCGGTTTGGTTTCGGCTATTCCCCCGAACGGCCCATTGACGCGAGTTGTCGCAATGCACGGAAAAAGCCGGACCGCCGCATGATTCAGCGGCAGTCCGGCCAGTCAGTCGATTTATCAGTTGTTGCGGACTCCATTGCCCGACAGCACCGGGATGTCCTCCAGGATGTGCGACAGCGGCTCGTCGCCCTTCGCCTGGGTGGAGTTCTCGACACACTGCTGGTTCTGCGGAGAGGACAGGACATTGATGTCCTGAAGTGAGATCGGCGTGGCACCCGCGAGGGTGGCGGTGTTCAGCTTGGCCGGCAGACCGATACACGGCTTGTTCAGCGAGCCCTGGATGAGCGCCATCTGCGGGCTCATGTTCCCGTACGTCGCGGAGTTGCCGTAGTGCTGACTGGCGAAGTTGCCGCTGGCGGAGGTGGTGCCGCCGTCATTGCCGGTGGCCAGGGCCTGCGGAGCCGCCGCGGCCGAAACGCCGACGACGGAGGCGGCGACGGCCGCCACGGCCATAACCTTCTTGATCACGATGTGTCCCCTTCTGAAGGATGCCCCAAGTCCCAGGGGCCCCCTGAGCAACTTCCCATCACGGGTTTGGTTCCGTGTCTTCACTCAAATGGCCCATTAACGGCGATCAGCAAAGCGGATACCCCGGCCAATCAACTCGCCACACTTACAAGCCGATCGAGTGAAGCAGCGGAACTAAACACTCGACATCGTGTTGTTCAAGTCGCTCCACATGCATTCCTGAGAAAAGGAAACACACCGTGATCAAGAAGGTTATGGCCATGGCGGCCGTCGCCGCCTCCGTGGTCGGCATTTCGGCCGCGGCGGTGCCTCAGGCGCTCGCCATCGGCAACGACGACGGCACCACTTCCGCCAGCGGCAACGGTGCCGCTCAGTCCTTCGGCAACTCGAAGACCTATGGCGACATGAGCCCTCAGGTGGAGCTGATCCAGGGCTCGCTGAACAAGCTCTGCGTCGGCGCGCCCGCCACGGCGAACACCGCCAATCTCACGACGGAGCTCGCACCGATCTCACTTCAGGACATCAATGTCCTGTCCTCTCCGCAGAACCAGCAGTGCGCGGAGAACTCCACCCAGGCGAAGGGCGACGAGCCGCTGTCGCACATCCTGGACGACATCCCGGTGCTCTCGGGCAATGGCGTGCGCAACAACTGATCCGTGCCGCCGATCCGTACGGCACGCGACGCCCGGAAGTCCGGGCCGACGGGCCGGCACGGGCAGCCGTGTTCCCGCCGGTCGGCGGACCGGCACCCGAATCAGCGTTTCCGGCGAAGAATTGCGGACCGCCGGTGGAGCAGAAACGCAAGATTTCGACGCGGCAATCGAGTGAACCGACGAGCGGCACAAAACGGGGCAGTTTCCTGCCTCTGGCCTGCTCGTTGGAGTTCCAGCAGCGGACGTGAGAGCTGAGAAAAAGGATGCTCACGTACCACGAAATTCGTGCGAACGTATTCGCCGCTGCGGAGAGGACACAAGATGAAGTGCAAGAAAGCCGCCACAGTTGTCGCAGGGCTGATCATGGCCGCGGGCGCAGCGGCCCCGGCTGCCGCCGACTCCGACGCCAAGGGTGCCGCGGTCGGCTCCCCCGGTGTCCTGTCGGGCAACGTTCTTCAGTATCCCGTCCACATCCCCGTCAACCTGTGCGGCAACAGCGTCGCTGCCACCGCCCTGCTGAACCCCGCTTTCGGCAACGTCTGCTTCAACAGCTGACCTTGCACAGCCACCCCTCCGGGTGTCCGGGCCGGTTCCGAAGTGCGAGCCAACCGCGCTTCGGGACCGGCCCGGCTAGCACCGATATCACCAGCGATAACTGCTTGCGGAAGATGCCAGCAGGAGGAGAACCAGATGCGAGACCTCATCAGCAAAGGACTGCTCACAGCCGCCGCGGCGACAAGTGTGCTGTCCCTGGGCGGCGCTTACGCCCACGCGGCGGAGAGTGACGGAGTGGCCGCGGGCTCACCGGGGCTGCTGTCGGGCAACAATGTCCAGGCACCCGTGGAGATCCCGGTCAATGTCTGCGGGAACACCGTGAATCCCGTCGGGGCGCTCAACCCCGCCTTCGGCAACGCCTGCGCCAACACGTCGGCCGCGCCTCAGCCCGAGGCGGGGGTCTCGCACGAGGGGTACGGCTCCCAGCAGGCGTCCGGCTCGTCCGGCGGATACGGCTCCCAGCAGGCGCCGGTGGACATCCGTGACGGCGCGGGCGGTTCCTCGACCAGTGCCACCAGCGTCGTCAAGGGATCACCCGGCGTGCTCTCGGGCAACAGCTTCCAGGCGCCCGTCGAGGCGCCGCTGAATGTCTGCGGCAATTCCGTGAACGCGACCGGGCTCCTCAACCCGGCCTTCGGCAACCACTGCGCCAACGGCGCGCCGGAAGTGGCCCCCGAGCCTCCGCGGGCCCCCGAGGTCCACACTCCGGAGGACCACGGGTACGAGCCGCCGGCCCCGGTCGAGCCGCCCGCCCCGGAACCGGTCGTCCACGAGCCCCACGAGGAGCCCTCTTCCGAGGTGCAGCTCGCGACCACCGGCAACGACTCGAACCTTCTCGCCATGGCAGCGATGAGCTTCGGTCTGCTGATCGGCGGCGGCGTTCTCTACCGCCGGCGTACCGCCGCCGCGCGCGTCTGAGCCGTCCTCCGGGACATACGGGACGTACCGGGCCGGCCGGGAGAATCGCCGAGGATTCTCCCGGCCGACAGGACCGAGGCACCGTCAGGACAGCCGCGGCCGCCGAGAGGAAACGCGTCCGGCCGGGCCTTGTGCGTACGACGGAAAAGCGGCCGCCGAAGCCCGGCACGTCGGCGCCCCTTCCTCGCGGTAACCCATGCGGGGGATCAAATGCACGGACGGACTACTCAAGCGTCAGGCCAGGTTCCCGATCGGCTTATTAGAAATACTTTTGGATCATCGTGTCCACGGATCGCGGTCACGGGAGAATCGTCCAACTCATAAGGAGCGGACATGTCCCATCGACGTCGACGGCTGCTGACCACCTTTCTGGGTGTGTTCGCGGCCGGCCTCCTTGCCTCAGGTGCGGTGCTGCCCGTCCCGACTCCCGAGACCGATCCGGAACGGCCCGGCAAGGCGAAACCGCCGCCGGTCGCCGCGCCCGCGATGGGCGCGTTCATCGACTTCGGCCCCAAAGGCGCCCAGCGCCTCGCCGAGATGCAGGAGTGGCTCGGCGGTACGGAACTGCGGGCCGGGCACTCCTATCTGCCCGGCGACGAGTGGTCCAACATCGAGGGCTATCCGAGGTTTTTGGAGGCCTGGGCCGAGTGGCGAAAGGCGCGCGACGACCGGCTGTTCATCCTCAATGTCCCCATGCTCGAACGCACCGAGGACCGCGTGCCCGACTTTCTTGTGCGCCGGGAGCTGAACAGAGGCGCGGCCGGCGAATACGACAGCCACTTCAAGACCCTGGCGGAACGTCTGGTCCGCCTCGGTGTCCAGGACACCGTGATCGTGCTCGGCTGGGAGATGAACGGAAGCACGTACACCCATCGCTGCGGGCCCGACCCCGGAGCGTGGAAGGCGTACTGGAATCGCATCGTCACCACCATGCGCGCGGTCCCGGGACAGCAATTCCGTTTCGACTTCGCTCCGAACCGCGGCCGGGACGCCATCCCCTGGACCGAGTGCTATCCCGGCGACGGTGTTGTGGACATCATCGGCATGGATTCTTATGACCAGCCACCCGGCAATACTTTTGACGAACAGGTGAATGAGCCCTATGGGCTCCAGGAACATGTGAACTTCGCCGCCGCGCACAAAAAGGTCATCTCCTATCCGGAGTGGGGCCTCTTCCGCAATGGCGACAACGCGGAATACATGCGGCGCATGCTGCGGTGGATCGACACGTACAAACCTCTGTACAACACCATCACCGATTACTGTCCGCACGGCGTATGGCAGTGCACCGAGAATCCCGAGTCGTCGAAGGTGTATCGCTCCACACTGTCGGGAAGGCGCCCGGCGGCCGAGCCGTCACCCGCGCCGGCGTCCCCGTCGGCATCCGCTCCGACGCCGGCGCGGAGCCCGGCTCCGACAGGGAAGCCGAAACCGGCGCCCGCGATCAACCAGGCGCCCGCCCCGAGGCAGGGCCCGCCGAGCACGCGGAGCTGCCGCCCGCTGAATCTCGCCACCTGGGTCGAGTACTGGCTGGGCCGGCGTGGCTGTGTCCGGATGGACTGGTGGAGCGGCTGGCCCTCCTGACCCTCGGTCCCGGCGCGGGCGGCGGCCCGGTCATCGTCAGCCGCCGCCCCGCCGCAGCCGCTTGACGAGCGCCGCCGCCCGGCCCCGGCCCGCCGCGTGCGCGGCCAGCAGTCGCAGAGCCGGGGACAGATATGGCCGGGCCAGCAGAAACCGCTGGTTGCGGACGGTCTCGGGACTCCAGTGCTGCTTGTACGGCTCGGTGCCGCGCAGCATGCTCAGCGTGGCGCGCCCGCTCTCGCCGGTCCGCCGCGCCGCGTTCCGCAGCATCATCGTGGCCACATCGGCCTTTCTGGCACGCAGCGCCGGATCCGCGCCGTACAGATAGCCGCCCGACAGCAGGCCGGACATCAGCGTGAGATCCGCGGCCACCACCTTCCCGTCCAGCCGGAATTCGGTCACCATCGCGTCACCACGCTCGGCCATCTGCGGGACCGACCGGGTCAGATGCCCGGCGAACCGCGTGCTGAGGTGCTCGGGTGTCACGCCGCGGCCCTGCCACTGGAGCCGGTGCAGCTCCAGCAGCCGTCCGACCGCCGCCGGGATCTCCTCCTCGGGCACCATCCGCTCCTCGATGCCGATCGCGTCGAGTTTGCGCAGCTTCGCGCGGGTGCGCTGAGCGCGCGAGGAGGTGAGCCTGCCCACCAGTTCGTCCATGGGGACGGCGGGCAGTTCGAGACAGGTCGAGTCCGTCAGCCGCCGGTGCGGCCCCTGCCAGCAGGCGACGACGCGTTCCGCCGCCGCTCCGGGCCGTACTTCGCGCAGGTCGATCACCGCGGTACGGGCCGTGTCCGCGAGGGCCTTCGCCAGCGCCGGAGCCGCGGCGTCGGCGCAGCCGTCGTCGAGCAGGACGTCGGAGAAGTCCGAGATGGCGCCGCCGAGCTGCACCAGGACGGGCATGGGACGGTGGACCAGCATGAGCGGCGCCGCCGCGACCAGCTCGGTGCCGCGGTGTACGAGCACGACCCGCAGCCGTCCCGGTGTTCCGTACGACAGCCACCAGGAGTGCAGCCAGGAGTGGTTCTGGAAGGGCGTGGCCGTGCCGGAGCGGCGATACAACTCGTGCCACGCCGGGCCGAGTTCACCGAAGCGGTCGGTGTCCCGGCACAGCTCCGCGGTGAACACCGGGCCGGACGCGGGAGCGGCTGCGGAGGAGGACCGAGGCGGCGAAAGCGGCGCGCGCGGCGGAGCGGCGCGCCGCGTGCTCGGTTCGGCGGCCATCACACCGTTTCCGGCTGTGGCTGTGGCTGTGGCTGTGGCTTCGGCTGCGGCTGGGCCGTCGCGGGGCCCGGGACCGCCGCGTGGACCTGCGCCGCTCCGCGCTTCGGACGTACCAGCAGCCCGAGTCCGCCGAGCAGCCCGCCCGCGCAGCCGCCGACCAGGGCCGCCAGCGGAGCCGGGAGTGACGCCGGGCCTGTCGGCTTGACGGCCCGGGAGAACGGAAGCACACGCACGTTCGTACTGCCCTGCATGTGCGAGCCGTTGACGACCAGGGAGCGGGCGACACCGTCCGCCATGTTCATCGCGGTCGAGGCGCGGCGCGCGGTCGCCGTCACGGAGATCATGGGTGCGTCCGGCGAGGTGGCCGTCCGCACGCTCTCCTTGAGGGTCTTCGCCGACACTCCGGCCCACACCTGCGCGTCTCCGACCACGGCGACCTGGTAGGCGACCCGTCCGTACGCCGTGGCGAACCCGAGCGCGATGGCCGGGTCGGACTTCTCCGTCGGTACGACGAGGACATAGCTGGTGGCCGAGTACTCGGGCGGGCGGAGCATGCCGTACGCGCCGCCGGCCAGCGCGCCGGTCAGGACCGCCAGCGGCACCACCCACCGGGCCGGCCGCGAGAACACCCGCCGCAGTCTCCCGGGGCGCCGCGCGGCCGAGCGCCGCCCGGCACCACTCGATTTCTGGATCATGAGCTACTCGCTTCTCGGGTGGGAGCCGGTCGGCGGACGGCGCTCTCGTAGACGGCCATGAGCTGTCCGGCGCTGCGGGCGATGTCGTAATGGCGGGCGGCGGGCGGCACCGGCAGCCTGCGCGGTCCCGCCGCGCGGAACCGCCGCAGCTCGGTGACCAGTTCGGAGACGGAGCCGCTGATCCGCCGCGCTCCCGGCGCGGCCTCGGCGGGCAGGTCCTGGAGTGCCGGGCAGGTGACATGGAGGACCGGCAGCCCGGCAGCCAGAGCCTCGACGATGGCGAGCCCGAACGCCTCGTCGTGGGAGGTGGACACGAAGACGTCCATGGCCGAGAGCAGCGCGGGCAGACTGAGCGCGCGCGCCGGCGCGGGCGGCTCCTGGCAGGCGCCGTACAGCAGGATGCGGTCGCGCGCGCCACGCTCCTCGGCGAGGCGTGTGAGCCGGTTGCGTTCGCTGCCCTCGCCGACCAGGAGCAGCCGCGCGCCGGCCAGGTCCGAGACCGCGTGGACGAGAGTCTCGAAGCGTTTGCTGCCGGTGAGCCGTCCGACTCCGCCGACCACGAAGGCGTCCTGAGGCAGGCCCAGCCGCTCACGGACTTCGCGGCGGGCGGCTTCGTCGAAGGCGAACCGGCCCACCTCGATGCCGTTGGGCACCACATGGATACGGTCGCGGCGCACTCCCCAGCGCTCAAGCCGCCGTGCGACGGTGTCGGAGACGGCGACCGTCGCACTGCCCAGGCGTTCTCCGGCGAGATAGAGCGAGCGGGCGCCCATGCTCAGTGGCCGGCCCTCGATCTGGACGGCGCCGAGGGAGTGTTCGGTGGCGATGACGCTCCGTACACCGGCGAGGCGGGCCGCGAAGCGTCCGTACACACAGGCGCGGTAGAGGTGCGTGTGCACCAGGTCGTATCCGCCGCGCCGGATGTGCCTGGTGAGCCTGGGCAGCGCGCCGAGATCCTGGTTGCCTCGCATGGCGAGGTCGGTGACGGGCACTCCGTCGGCGACGATTCCTCTGGCGACCGGACCCGGGTTGGAGAGCGTGACGACTTCGCTTTCGGTCGGCAGTTTCCGCAGCAGCAGCCGCAGTTGCTGCTCCGCTCCGCCGATGCCCAGACCGGTGATGATGTGCAGTACCTTCACAGTCCCGCCCTCCTTGTCCTGGGAGCCGGCACCGGATGTCCGGTGGCGGGAACGGGTTCGCGGCGCCAGCGGTGCAGTCGCCGTTTGAGGTGCAGTCGCGTACCGCTGTCCTTCTCGCCGACATGGACACGCGGCAGCGCGAAGACGCCGGTGAGCGGTCCCGGGCTGATGCCGCAGGCGTACGTGTAGCCCGCGGCGCGTACGGCCTCCATGACACGCGCGTCGACGGTGCCGTACGGATAGCAGAAGCCGGCCGCCTCGCCGCCGGTGATGGTGCGCAGAAGCGCCCGGCTGTGTCCGGTCTCGGCGGCGAGGACCGCGTCGTCGGCCTCGGTGAGATCGGTGTGGCACAGGCCGTGGGAGCCGATCTCCATACCGGCTCCGGCGACGGCGCGGATGCCGTCCTCGGTGAGGAGTGGTTTGCGCGGTCCCGGACTGTCCCATTCGTTCGTACCGCCGAGGCGGCCCGGCAGGACGAAGACGGTGGCGGTGAAGCCGTACCGGCGCAGCAGCGGTACGGCCTGGTCGGCGAAGTCGGCATAGCCGTCGTCGAAGGTGAGCCCGACCAGCCGGGCGCCGCGTCCCTCGCCGCGGGCGCGCAGCAGCCGTTCCATGCTGACGCCGGTCAGTCCCTGACGGCGCAGCCAGCGGAGCTGTTTTTCGAGCCGGCCGGGCGAGACCGTCACCTGGTACGGATCGTCGGTTCGGTCGGCGACCGAGTGGTACATGAGGGCCCACAGAGGGCACCGGGATGTGTGTCGTGGCCCCCGCAATGCGGATGGGGGGCCTGCGGACACCGTGTCAGCGGACATGCGCGAGCCTTCGTGAGAGAGGGCGGAGGATGGTGTCGATCTCGGGCGCCCGCAGAGCGCCGGCGACGACGAGGAACACCGCGGGGACCGTCAGACAGGCCACCGCGGTGCCGATTACGGGAGATACGGAAGCGGGGACAAGGGCTCCGCAGAGCCATCCGGCGCCGGTGGCGGCCGTGGCGCCGGTGGCGAGTTTGACCAGTCCCAGGGTCATGTGGCGGATGCGGACGGGCACGTGATGGCGGCGGGTGCCGTACAGCATCAGCGCCGCTGTGACGGTGACGCCGAGCGCGTTGGCGGCGGCGATGCCGCGTACGCCCCAGACGTGCACCAGCAGGCCGCCCACGCCGGTGTTCAGCGCGAGTCCGCCGAGCATGGCGAACGCGGGAAACCACAGCGGGCGCGCGGCGGAGAAGTAGCAGCGCACCAGCGCCCCGACCAGGGTGTGGCCCAGCAGGCCGATCGCGTAGACCCGCATCACGGCGGCGGTCGCCGCCGTGTCCGCCCGGTCGAACGCGCCACGCTGGAAGAGCACTTCGATGAGCTGCGGCGCGCAGGCGACGACGGTGGCGGCGCCCGTCAGCACGATGATTCCGGCCAGCGTGAGATCGCGTTCGATCCGGCGCCGCGCCCGGTCGGTCTCGCCCGCCGCGATGGCGCGGGCGACGACCGGGAAGGTGACGGTGCACAGCATCAGCGAGAGCGTCATCGGGATCTGCGCGACCTTCTGCGCGTAGTTGAGATGCGAGATGGCACCGGCCGGCAGCGGCGCGGCGAGGAAACGCTCGATGAGGACCTGTGACTGCCTGCTGAGCGCGAACACGATGACGGGAGCGAGCAGGCCCAGGCCGACGGGCGGTCCGCTCCCGGTGTCCTTCGGGCCCGGGCCGGTCACCGGCCGGCGCTCGCTCAGCCTGCGCCACAGCACCGGCGCCTGGACCAGCACCATCAGCACGCCGCCGACGGCGACCCCGGCGGCCGCCGCCCGTACTCCCCACTGGTCGCGCAGGACCAGCATCGTGGTGATGATGCCGACGTTGTATCCGACGTAGATCGCCGCCGGCGCCACAAAACTGCCGTGCGCGCGCAGCGCCGCGCTGAAGTAACCGGCCACGCCGAAGGTGAGGGCGCAGGTGCCGGTCAGCCTGGTGCAGTCGACGGCGAGCCGCGGTTCCGGCAGGCCGGGTGCCAGTACGGCCACCACCCAGGGCGCGGCGGCGATCAGCAGGGCCGCTCCCGCGCTCAGGGCGAGGAACAGCCGCGGCAGCGTGGCGCGGATCAGCAGCCGTACGGGATCCGGCGTCGGCCGTCCGGCCCGCCGGGCCAGCGCCAGGCTGAACGCCGGTACGAGGATCAGCGCCATGGCGTCCTCGATGAGCAGCGTGGACGCCATCTCCGGCACCGTCCAGGCGACCAGGAAGGCGTCGGTGTCGGGGCCCGCGCCGTAGAGATGCGCGATGGTCTGGTCGCGGACCAGGCCGAAGAGCGCGGCGACGGCCGTCAGCAGGGCCGTGAGGAAGGCCGCTCGCGCCAGAAAGCCGCCGGAGGAGAACACGCCGCGGCCGCCCGTGGCGCGCTCCACCGGCGGCGGAACGGACGGCGCGGGTACCGCGGGAGGGGACTGCCTCGTATCGCTCACGCGGCGGCGGTCCCGTCACGATCCGGCAGGTCCCGGACCGGCCGCAGCGCCCACCAGGCGGCCAGTCCGAGCATCACGGCCGTCAGCACGGTCGAGGGGCCGCCGATGTCTCCGTAACTGAAGCTGACGAGCTGCCAGACCAGCAGCCCGGCGGCGGCGAGAGCGCAGTCGGAGCCCGCGCGTGCGCGGCGCGCGCCGGACAGCCGGCGCAGCGCCAGGACGAGGAGCGCGGCCCAGCTTCCCGCCAGGCCGATGATGCCCAGCAGACCCTGCTCGCTCAGCACGAGGAGATACATGTTGTGCGGAGAGAGCAGAGGCCGGCGCTGGAACGCCAGCCCGGCGCCCATGGTGTCGCTGGCGGCGGAGAGCGCCAGCGAGGCGTGGCTGTCGCGGTGCGCGGGGAAGCCCTTCAGGCCGACTCCGGTGACCGGTTCCTGCCGCCACATGCCGGCCGCCGCGGCCCACATGGTGTACCGGTCGGTGACGGACTGGTCGGGCGCGTCGGCGACCTGCGTGATGCTGTCGAGCCGCTGGCTGACCATCTGCGATCCGACGCCGAGGCCGCAGACGAGTACGACGCCGAGCGCCCCGGTGGCGAGCGCGATCCGCACGGCCCGGCGCGCGCCGGAGGCGAGAAGCTGGAGCACGAGCGCCACGGCCGTCGCGATCCAGGCGCCGCGGCTGAAGGACAGCACGAGCGGCACGAACAACAGGACGGCGCAGAGCAGCGCGACGGTGCGCTGCGCGCGCCGGATGTCGCGGCCGTCGCCGAGCGCGAATCCGACGGCGATGACCAGTCCGTACGAGACGGCGGTGGCCATGCCCATCACATCGGTGGCCCCGAACGTGCCGACGGCGCGCACCTGCTCGCCCATGTACGAGGCGCCGGTGCCGGTCAGATACTGCGCGACACCCACCGCGCCCTGCGCCAGCGCGAGGACGACGACGGACCCGGCGACCACCCGGAAGTCCCAGCGGTCACGGATGAGCAGCAGCAGCGCGGCCGGTACCAGCACGAAGATCTGCAGATAGCGCGCCGTCCCCGGCAGGACGGACACCGTGTCGTGAGAGGTGAGGGCGGCGACCGCCACGCCGAGTACGGGAAGTCCGAGGACCAGTGCGGCGGTCCGGGTCAGCGGGCGGGACCGTTCGCGCAGGACACGGACGAGACAGTGCAGGACGAGCAGCGCGGACGCGGCGTCCGCCGCGGTGCCCGATCCGGCGGACCCGCCACCGGCCGGAGCCGACGGCAGGACCAGCAGCGCGACGACCGCGACGGCGGGCAGCAGCGGCGCCGACCGGCGCAGTGCGTCCGGCCACCGTCCGGCCGCGTGCGGCAGGCGTCCAGGCGCGTGCGGCAGGCGGACGGCCGGAGACATCAGGTCCGTCGTGCCGGTGGCCATCAGCTACCCGCCGGACGGACGAGGGACACGGCGGTCCGCAGCAGGATGCACACGTCCTGCCACAGCGACCAGTGGTCGATGTAGTGGTTGTCGAACCGCGAACGGTCCTCGATGGAGGTGTCACCGCGCAGTCCGTGGATCTGCGCGAGACCGGTGATGCCGACGGGCATCCGGTGCCTGGCGGCGTAACCGGGATGCGTCTTGCTGAAGTTGGCGACGAAGAAGGGGCGTTCGGGCCGGGGTCCGACCAGGCTCATGTCGCCGCGCAGTACGTTCCAGAGCTGCGGCAGCTCGTCCATCGACGTACGGCGCAGGAAGGTGCCGACCGGGCTCATCCGGCGGTCGTTGACGACGCTCCAGCGGGTGGCGGACTCGTGTTCGTCGGCCGGGCGCAGCGTGCGGAACTTCAGCAGGGTGAAGGGACGGCCGTCCTGGCCGACGCGTTCCTGCCGGAACAGCACTCCGCGGCCGTCGCACAGCCGGACCGCGAGGGCGCAGCTCAGCAGCACCGGGGAGACGGCCAGCAGGGCCGGGCCCGCCATCAGCACATCCAGCAGGCGCTTGGCGAAGGTGCCGCGGAGGCGTACGTCCGCCGGGTCGAGGCGGCGGTAGCCGAATCCCCACAGGTGCCGCGCCATCTCGGCGGGCGCGGCCGGGTCGGCCCAGGGGCCGTCGCCGGTGAACCAGGTGGCGCAGCCGTATTCGTGGAACAGCGCGGCGAGGGCCGACCGGTCCACACCGTCACCGGAGTCGGTGAACACGGCTTCCTGGACACCGTTCTGGATGACGGCGCGCTGGATCTCCTCGACGGAGGTCAGCACCGGCAGGCCGCGGGTGTCCTTCGCACCGCCGTCCCGGCCCGTGTGCGTGCCGTCGTCCTGGGCGGGAGCGACGAGAGCGGCGATGCCGACGGGCCGCAGGCCGTACTCCGGATGCTGGGAGAGCAGCGCGGTCATCCGCCGCGCCGCGTGTCCGGTGCCGACGACAAGGGCGGACCGGGGCCGGTCGCGCGCCGCCGCGCGCCGTCGGCCGTGGACGAGCGAGCGGCAGCAGCACGCCACGACGATCTGGACGGCGGCGCCGCCGAGAAGCGCCGTGAAGCCCAGGGCCTCCTCGGGAAAGAGCGCGGCGAGGACGGCCGCGGTCGCGCACCACGCCACCGCGATCCGCGCGCCGAGCGCGGGCAGTTGGTCCAGGCCGGACAGCACGGCGCCGGGCCGGTAGAGACCCGCGAGCGCGTTGAGCACGCTCACCCAGACGACGAGCTGGACGATCAGGAAGGCGTCGGCCTGCTCGTCGTTCAGGACGGTGGTGGACAGCAGGGCCGCGAGCACGTCTCCCGCGAGCAGTGGCAGGCCGAAGCGCAGCGGGGCACTCGCCGGGCGGTGCGGTGGCGGCGCCGCCCGGTCGGAAGTGTCACGGGGATGGCCGATCGACACCCGCCGGACGGGCTCCCCGACCGTCCGCGCATGCCCGTACGGCGGAGGGACGCTGGTGCTTTCCGTGCTCACTGGGCGATCGGCTCCCTGCGTTCGGGGCGCGGCACAGCGGCGACCTCGCGGTACACGTCCGCGATGGCCCGCGCGGTCTGCCGCACGTCGTAGGTGCTCAGTACGTGTTGATGGCCCTGGCGGCCGATGGCTTCGCGCAGCCGTCCGTCGCGGAGCAGGGCGCTCACGGCGGCCGCCAGCGCGGGCGGGTCCTCGGGCGGGGTGAGGCAGAGGGTCTCGCTGCCGGGCGGCAGGCTCTCGCGCGCGCCGTCCACATCAGTGAGGACGACCGCGCGGCCGCTCGCCATGGCCTCCAGCGGGGCCACCGCCATGCCTTCCCAGCGGGACGGGAGGACCACGAGATCGGCCGCGCGGTACCAGGGCGCGGTGTCCGCCACGGCTCCGGCGAAGAGCACGGACGGCGGTGCCGTACCGCGCAGCGCCGCCGCGTCGGGGCCGTCGCCGAGCAGCACCAGCCGCGCCTGCGGAAGCTGCCGTACGACCGGATGCCAGGCCCGCAGCAGGATGTCCTGTCCCTTCTGTCTGCACAGCCGGCCGACGCACACCACGACGGGGGCTCTGGGCGGCAGCTCCGCCAGCAGCGGCAGGCCGGCGCGGGCGGCGGTGATGTCGGCGGCGAGCGGATCGCCGGAACCGGAACCGGCGCCGAACCGGCCGACATCGACACCGTTGTGGACGACGGACCAGGAGGCGTCGATACCGGCCCGCTCGCCGGTGCGCCGCTCGGCGTCGCTGACGCAGACGACACGGTCGGTCCAGCGGATCGCCCATCGCTCCCAGTGCCTGGCCAGCCGGGCGGTGAGGCCGCCGACCGCCTCGAACGACCAGGCGTGCGGCTGGAAGACGGTCGGCACCCGGCCCCGGACCGCCAGCCGGCCGGCCAGACCGGCCTTGGCGCTGTGGGCGTGGACCAGGTCGGGACGGATCAGGTCGACCAGCCGGGCGACCTGCCGGATCTCGCCGAGAAGTCCGGGCCCGGGCGCGCGGGTCGCCTTCCATACGTGGACCTCGGCACCGCGGCCGGCCACCGCCCGCGCGAGCGGCCCGTCCTCGGGGCACGCGACGGCGACCCGTACTCCGGCGGCCACCTGGGCCCCGACCAGATCCGTGACGACCCGGGCCACTCCGCCGTCGACCGGCTGGACGAGGTGGAGCGCCGTGACACCGACCACTGAATTCCGCATACCGGCTCTCCGCCCTGACGATCAAACCAAGACGGGACATTTACAGAGGCCGGAGTGAAAATCACGCTAGACGCGCTGAAACACGCTCAAACTATAAAAGGATTCACGTACACGGGCGCGGATGACGCAGTCGGGTGATCGGTTCCGACCACTCCCAGAAAAAGTCTCACTCATTCGGCCGCGCAACCACGGGTCGCCTACGGCGTTGATGCATGAGTCGGGCACTCGCGCTCGGCGCTTATGCAGTCCATTAAGACCGAGGAGCCCTCTCCATGTCGCGTATCGCCAAGGCTGTTGTTCTGTCCACCGCGGCCGTCGCCGCTGTCGCCGGCGCCTCCGGCGTCGCTGTTGCCGACAGTGGCGCCAAGGCCGCGGCTGTCGGCTCCCCGGGTGTCCTGTCCGGCAACATTGTCCAGATCCCCGTCCATGTGCCGGTGAACCTCTGCGGCAACACCGTCGACGCTGTCGGCCTGCTCAACCCGGCTTTCGGAAACGTCTGCGTCAACAGCTGACCGGCGTCGCCACCGTCGGCGACGCCGCGCGCCAGAGCCGCTCTTCCCTGTCGGGGCAGGGCGGCTCTGACGCTGTCCGGAGGCGGTCGCGCGCCCGGGACGAGAAGACACTCCGCCATCCGCCCGCCGCGACCCGCCGGTGGCCGACGCTCTTCATTCGGACGGCCCGCCCAGAATTCCCTCCTTACGGAGTTTCCGCCGCGCCCGGGAATCGTTAAAGGTGAAGAGGCGACGCGAGGGAAACCTCCAAGAGGCCCGTGTGCGGCGAGAGTTGCCTCGCAATAGACACGCCGAAAGAAGGATTCGACAATGAAGCCCATGAAGGTTGCCGCTGTGGTCGCCGGTTCCATGATGGCTCTGGGTGCCGCCACTCCGGCATTCGCCGCCGACGCCCTGACTCCCACCAGCCTGAACGGCGGCCTCGACACCCTGGCCGGCCAGGGGCTCCGCGACGCCAAGCCGCTGAACACCACCGCGCTGAACACCACCGCGCTGGACACCGAGAAGGAAGGCTCTCTCGTCAACACGGTAAAGGGCGCCACGGACGGACTGAACACCTCACAGAAGGGCAAGCTGCTCGGTGGGATTCCGCTCGGCAAGTAGTTCCGGGCCGGGCAGACCACTGAATCGCTTCCCCGAGCGGCTGTGTGGAGTTGGGGCTCCGTACAGCCGCTCCGTCGCGTCTGAGGACTGTCCCGTGGTCTCCACCGACACGCACGGTCTCAACTGATCCAGAAATCCCACCAGCGGATCAGGACAAGAATCCCGATGCCACCGATCCACAGCACCGGCGGCGCCCAGTGGAACTCCCGCAGCGCGCCACGAAGACCGGCGGGCGCGGGCAGGAAGCGGTGCTCGATGTTGTGGACGGTGACATAGCAGAACATCACAATGGTGGCGGCCCAGGCCAGACAGCACCACAGACACAGCGAATTGATGTGGTACAGCGACTGATACTGGAGCCAGGTACAGAATCCGACACCGAAGAGCGTGCCGGCGTTCAGTCCCAGCCAGAACCAGCGCCGATAGCGCGCGCCGGCCAGCAGACCCGTACCGACGCAGATGACGACCGCGTAGGCCGCCAGTCCCAGCATCGGATTCGGAAAGCCGAAGACGGACGCCTGGTCGCTCTTCATGATGTTCCCGCAGGAGACCACCGGGTTCATGCTGCACGCGGGGATGAAGTCCGGATCCTCCAGCAGCTTGAACTTGTCGAAGGTGATCACCCACGAGGCCACCAACCCGGCCGCGCCCGTGATCACCAGCAGCAGCGCGAGCGGCCGGCCGCCGCTCCGTACACCACTGACGCCGTCCGTCTTATCGTCGGCCACTACGTTCTCGGCCAATGCCGTCGCCATGACGTCCGCTCCGCTTTCTTTCACTTGACGAGTGAGAACTGGGAAGAGCCGCGGGCCGAGGAGATCCAGGAAGAACGGACACCGCGTAAGTCGGATGAATCACGCGGTCGAAGAGGCGTTTCAACCGTCCCTCGCCGTGGACCGCCCAGAGTGACTCCCGAGTCGGCAACGGCGTTTCCCTGGGCATGAACTCCGCCCGCGCATCCCGTTGGGAGCGCTTTTCGGCGCCGCCCGAATTCCGTACCGAATCCGCTCTTCCGGTGGCGCCGACGCCGATCTACAGCGCTCTGGTACAGGAATGGTGCGCGGCCGGGCGCGCGGTGCCCGTGGACAGCGAGGGCCCGGCCAGAACAGCACAGGAAGCCAAACGCGAACGGAGATTCACCCGGCGTCCCGTATCCGCCGCGGGCTCGTGAACCGGCGACGCGCTGCCCGGTTCAGCCACGCAGGCTGCTGACCGGCAGCAGACAGTGTGCGGCGGTGGAAAGGACGGCCGCGTCACCGGCGAACGCGCGCAGTCGCTCCGCGCTGACCGGCTGTCCGGGCCTGCCCTCCGCCCATGGCCGCGTGGCGACCAGGAAATAGATCCGGCCCGCCTGCCGCGCGTCCGCCTCCCATTCCGGCGGGACGGGGCACTGCGCGTTCAGATACGGCATTGTCAGTACCGCCTGCCCGGCCTCCACCAGCAATGTGATCGCCATGCTCGGCCGCTGCGCCACATCGACCACATCGCCACCGGGATACAGCCCGATTCCTTCGAGGACCGTACGCATCGCCCGCTCACCGGCCTCCGGACCTTCGCGGCCGTCACCGAGCGAATAGGCGAGCAGAAAAGGCGCGTTCCGTTGGCCGTTGGAAGGATCGCTGGTCCAGGGAATCACCGAGAGCGTGCCCAGCAAGGGCGCGTACTGGACGGTTCCCGACGCGGTGTTGATAGAGGTCATGTTCCGGCACAGTAGCCGCCCATCGGGAACGCCTGTGAGCCCATATCACCCGAGTGGGTTAGTCCAAAGGGCTGCTCAGAGCGTTTTGCGGCCCTCTTGCTGTCCCGTACACGTCTTCTTACCGTCAGTAGATCCGCACATCAGCACATCTGCGAAGCTGAGTGCGCAATCGAATCCGCGCGTCAACGCCGGACATATGACATCACCCGGTCGAGGATTGGACCGGCCCCTGATCCATGGGCGCCCCTGGCCACTCGCATCCCTGGGAGAAATAGACATGACGGCGTTCGCGGAACAGGCGGTACGGGGCGGGCAGCAGCCGGAAAGACCTGATCTCGGGGATCCGTCGTTCTGGCAACTGCCTCATTCCGAGCGCGTACGGGCATTCGCTCAGCTTCGCCGGTTCGGCCGGCCGCAGTATTTCGTCGAACGTCCCAGAAGCGCGTGGCGAGCGGAGAAGGGATTCCACGCGCTCGTCAGCCACGCCGATGTGGTGGAGGCGAGCCGTCATCCACAGGTGTTCGCGAGCGCGCCGGGCGCGACCACGCCGGAACCACCGCGCTGGGCACGCGCCCTGTTCGGCGATTCGCTGGTCAATCTGGACGCGCCGCACCACACCCAGCTCCGCCGAATCGTCTCCCAGGCATTCACACCGCGCATCCTCGGGCGCACGGAGGCGGACATCCGGGCGGTGGCGACCCGCATCGTCGATGACGTACTCAGCGGCCGACCGGACGATTTCGTCACCTCGGTGGCCTCGCGCATGCCGTTCGAAGTCATCTGCAATCTGATGGGGATCCCGGAACAGAAGCGACCCGCGATCCTCGCTCAGGTGAACCGGGCCTCCGGCGACACCGGCGTCGCACGCGCGGCCCGCAGCCGGCTCCGGATGCCGGGAAAGGGGCTGCGCGCTCTGGCCTCGATGCAGGGAATGGTCGCGGACCTCGGCCGGGAGCGCCGCAGGAATCCCACGGACGACCTCATCTCGGCGCTGGTGACGGCGGACATCGACGGCCAGGCGCTGACCGGACGCCAGCTCGGCGCGTTCTTCTCCCTGCTGATGGTCGCCGGTGTGGAGACCACCCGGAACGCCATCGCCCACGGCCTGGACCTGCTGACCCGTAACCCGGCCCAGCGCGCACTGCTGACCGACGATTTCGACCGCTTCGCGGACAGCGCGATGGACGAGATCGTGCGCCACTCGACTCCGATCATCCAGTTCCGCCGGACCGTCACCAGGGATCACCGGATGAGCGGCCAAGACTTCCGCCGCGGGGACAAGGTCGTCCTCTTCTACGCCTCGGCCAACCGCGACGAGACCGTCTTCCCGGACCCGGACACCTTCGACATCACGCGCACGCCCAACCCGCACCTGGGCTTCGGCGGCGGCGGCCCGCACTACTGCCTGGGCACCTATCTGGCCAAGCAGGAGATGAAGGCGCTGTTCCGCGAGCTGCTCACCAGGTCTCCCGATCTGCACACCACCGGCGCGCCGGTCCTCGTCCCGTCGAACTTCGACAACCGCGTCCGCTCGATGCCCTGCGCGTACGCCAAGCCGTGAGGACCGGGACTTCCGGTCCCGTACACGACGGCCCGCACACGACGGATGCCGGGCCATGGCGGCCCGGCATCCGGGGAGCAGCCGGCTATGCGCGTGATCCCGGCCGGCGGGCGGCACGCGTTGAAATCCCGCGCACAGCGGGCCCGGTCAGAACTCCTGCACGAAGTACGGCTCGACGGTCATCCAGCCGTTGCCGGCCGCACCGTCGCGCCGCCCGGAGTCACTCTGGGCCAGCGTGTACCAGGAGTCCACGTAGTCCGGGTCGTCGGTCCACCACGAGGTGGGGATCGCCGCCAGCAGGGCGTCCGCCAGAGGTATGTACGCTCCCTGGTCGAGGATGGTGAGCAGGGCCGTGGTGAGGGCCTGGGCCAGGGCCTGGTAGTTGGTGTCGCCGTCGTCCTCCATCATCACGGCGTCGGCGAGGTTGTACTTGTAGTTCGACCAGTTGACCAGGATCTGGTTGGGGCTGTAGACGACGCCGTCGCTGTTCAGATACGGCATGTCCACCGTGTCGACGCGCGCCTTGCCGTCCAGCCCGAAGCCGGTGACAAGCGTGTACACCTCGGCGTCGCCCTTGATCCAGGGCTCCTCGTCGTCAGCCAGCGCGACAGAGGTGATGCGGGTGGACCACCAGCCGCCCGCGGCCCGGTCCGCCCGCGGCTGAGGGGCCGAGACGCCGTGCTTCGCGAACTCCTCCCGCAGGACGTCCATGCCCGCGGCCAGCGCCTTGGAGACGTCGATGTCCACGATGTAGACCGGCCGCGTGGGCACCTGGCGGGCGTCAAGCGTGTGCGCGCGGCCCCGGCTGTCATAGGCCGTGATCGTCTCGACGTCGTCATCGGCCGGTGCCGCGGCCACCAGAGGGACGGCTCCGGCCGTCAGGTCTTCGCGCATGGAGGCGTCACCAAGGCGGACACGCAGCAGCGAACCGGTGTCGGCGTCCAGCCCCTTGGCCGCCGCGATCCTCCGGTCGGCCGCACGCACCCCCGAGGAGAGGGCCTTGCCGCCGCGCGTGGTGGCCCGGGCCGTCAGAGCTTGCACATCGACCTGGGCGGAAGAGAGGGCCGCGCCGCGTACCTGCGAGCGCCAGCCCGAGTCCGCGAGCGAGGCGGCGAGGGAGCGAGCGGTCTCGTCCTCGATACCGCGAATCGTGGACGGCGCGGCGACGGACCGTACCGGCGCCGGTGCGTCGGCCGCCGCCGACACCGCGCCCTGAGCGGTGGCGGCGGTGAGCGCGGAGAGAATGACACCGACAAGGGCGGTACGCCGCAACGTTCTCTTACTCAAGAGATCCTCCTGATGGCGAGCGCTGACTCCGCCCACGACACAGTCACCGGGTGGGCATACCGTGGCCGGGCGGAGTGCTGGGACGTGTGAGTTCAGGATCGCGTGCACGGGGTCTATGCGAGTAGATGCCCGAGGGTAAATTTCCAGTTGCGGCAACGTGTCAAGAACACGGCCTGGCAGGCGAGTTGGCGCCGACCGGCGAGACCCAGCTCTCGCTCCGCCGACGGCGAACCGACCACCGCGCCGTGGCCACGGGCCGCCGGAGCGGGTTACGAACGCGAACGCGAAGCCGTCGTACACAGGTGGTGAAGACGCCGCGATGGCGCCCGGTCCCCGCACGGGCCTGGGCGGATGTCCCGCCGGAGGCGGATCTGCCGCGAATCCGCAAGCTCTTGGAACACGGTGAGGCAAAGGGGTGGTGGCACTGGGAGGAAGGGTGTGTCACCGCTGCCTGGGAAGCCACGGCTCTCGTTTGAGGGAGGCTACGGAGCTGCCTGGGGCCTCATATGGAGTCGCCGCGCGAGATGGCAGTGCTGGTCGATTGCGAATCGAGGAATAGCTGTCCCTTCGACGGGGGTACGAGACATGAACGAGCGGGTCATCATGCTCAACGAGCTCGCACAGGGGCTGCGCCCGCTGTCTCAGGGCATCGAATGGTTCGAGGGTCTCCCGCCCGAGAAGCAGGTCGACGTGTTGCGGCTCTTGTGCCAATACTGCGTACAGGCCCGTGCCACTACCGGGGACGGACCGGAGAGCATCCGCCGTGCCGGACTCCGCCCCACCCATACGCCCGCCCGGGCCCTCCACCCGGGCGCCAGCAGCCCCTGGATGCTGACGCGCGAGCGCGATCGAGGAAGGCTCAGTCGCTCACTGCGACACAGATCGGCTCCTGACGGTTGCGACACCCGAGCCTGTCAGTGGCGGCATGGATGATCGGGCGCATGACACATGGTTCCCGAGACGCCCTTAGGGCCCTTGCCTTGCAGCATCTTTCTCCGGAGATCGCCGAGAAGTGGAGCGGTCTGCTTCGCCCTGACGTGCGTCTGGACGCAGAGATCGGGTCGGACAATGCCGTCGGCCGGCTCGGGGGCAGCCCTGCTCTGCCAGCCGCAGCAGAGTGGCCGGTGTGGGATGGGCACGGTCCGCTCTCCTTCATTGCCTCGATCGACTGCGCGCGCCTGCCCACGGCTGCGCTGGACATCGATCTGCCCGCAGCAGGGACGCTGCTGTTCTTCTATTTCGATGGGCAGTTGGACGACGGCGATGCTCTCGTTCTGGCCCAGGATCGGGAGAGTTGGGCAGGCGCCCGCGTGCTCTATGTGGCGGCTGACGAGGAGGTGGCGGATCGTGGGGCGCCCGCAGGGCTCAAGCCGTATCCGGTGGTGCCGCTGACGGCTCGGGTGGAGATGACGGCGACCGAGCCCTGGCATCCGTCCGCCCGGGCCGCCTTCGCCCCGGGCGCCCCGCTGGGGAACCGATATGACCACCCCGTCTGCTCGCAGGAGTTCCTCGAGGCGCTGTGGGAGTTTGACGACGAGGTGGGACATCAGATCGGCGGCCACGCTCACTCCGTGCAGAACCCTGTGGAGATCGAGATCGCGGAGGCGGTTTTGGACGGCGAGGTGTCCTGGGAGGACCCGCGTCTGTCCGAGGAGGCGAGCAATTGGGTGCTGCTGGCCCAGTTCGACAGCGAGGACGCCGCGGACATGACGTGGGGCGATGCCGGAGCCCTGTACTGGCTGATCCGCCCGGAAGATCTGGCCGAGCGGCGCTTCGAGCGGGCGATGTTCACCTGGCAGTGCAGCTGATGAGCGAGGCACCTCCCGCCTGGGGAGTCCAGTACACGCTGAGCCTGCCGAGTGAGAGCGCTGCCCGCGCCGCCGCGGCCGAGCTGTCCGGGATGGGGCACCGACTGACGGCAGTGCGTGTCCACGATCACTTCCGGTTCGTTCCGTCGAGCTTCTGGTACGGCCAGCCGTCGATGGACCCGGAGCTGGAGGGGTGGTGGCAGGTCTTCTCGCTGGCCATCTACAGCGGGTACGAGCGCATGGCTCTCGAGCCGTTCTTTCGGAGTGAACGGATTCGGGTGGCCCATGCAGCCCGTGCCCACGGCGGTTTTCAACAGGGGTACAGCGAGGGGCATGCTGCGACTCTCGAAGGAGTCTTCGCACGGAACGGCCTGGTCCATGAGCAGGCCGGCGCCAACGTCGCCCTTCCGAGTCCTCTGCCCAAGGATCCCGCGCGACCTCCAGCCGGACCACCGTGGAAGGGCAGTGAGGTCGGTGAGCCCGCAGTGCTGGTCCAGGCCGTGGTGGCGGTCGCGGAGCGCATGTACAGCAGCGCGGAGGACGTTCCGGATGCCGTCGGGTGGCTGCTCGATGAGGAATTCGCGTTCGGCGAGCCCTACGGGTCAACGGGCGAGTTCCTCGGCGATCTCGCGGATGCTGCGGCGCACCAAGGCACCTGCACCGACACCACCGTCGAGGCTGTCCCATTCCTCATGGAGCTGGTCTGCGATGACAATGTCGCGCCCGGTAGCCGGCTGGTTCTGCTCGGCGACCTGTTCCGGCTCGCTGCTTCGGGGCCAGCAGCCGCAGTCTCCCTGGCCGATCGCATCACCGCACTCGGAGGCGCCTGGGAGGAGTCTGCAGCTGAATATCTGACACGGCGGGCCATCGGCAGCAAGCTATCGAGACTGCTGTCCCGCTGGGAAGACGAGAGCGATGCCGTCCGATTCGCTCTCGCCGCCCTCGCGGCGCTCTGTGGCACTCGTGACCAGCGTGCACTCTCAGGGCTGGCCGCTCTCCCGGCTCCAGCAGGCAGTTCCCGCGCTGATGTCGTGTCGCTCGTGGCAGCGCTGCTCGGTGGCGACCAGGGAGGCTTGGTATCTGCGCTGGACCGGCTGGCCTCCTGGCTGCCCAGCGTCGCGGAGAAGGCAGCCAGCCCGAACGTGGATCTTCAGAGTCTGGGACTGGCCATCCTTCCGAACCTCGTCCTCGAAGACGTGGCGTCGGGAATCGTGGCAGAGCATGATCAGCCGTAACTGTTGACGATGTTAAGCATGACGACTGGCGTCGCAGACACACAGGTCAGGGGCGCCAGACATCAAGCTCCTTCTCCGGCATGCCTCAACTGCCAGACTTCATCGGCCATTTGACTGCCGGGCACGACTGGCATTCCCTACGACGGCTGCCGTTGTCCTGTCGTACGGGAGGGTCGAGGAGGAGCGGTTGGACGTTGCAGAGGGTGGCGAGCCGGATGCGGCTCCCGGGTTGCGCACGGCTGTTGGGATTTACTCCCGCAGGACCGACCGAACGCTGGCGCGGATCTCGGAGCTCGGGGCAGAACTCGCGAACCTCCGAGTCGAGGCAGCGAAGTACGCGAGCACTCGCGATCAGCAGAATGAGGCTCTCGCCGAGCTCCTGGCGGACGGCCCACTGCCCACCAGCGAGGTCGTTGGAACCTCGCCGCGCACTTCCCCAGCCCACCTGAGCACGCCGATCACCTCGCAGATCGGCGTGCTCAGCCATACCCACACCGCACCAACAGGCCCGACAGCGCGCGTGTCCATCCACCCCAACCCGCGCACCCAGACCTTCCAGCCAGCCCAGAAACGACGAAATCCCGCCCGATCACACAGATCGGACGGGATTTCGTAAACCGCTGACGAGCTAACTCGTGAACGGCCCTGTTGTGGGGTGTTCACGAGTGGGTCTGACCAGGGCTGCTGGGTAGCTCTTGGAGATCATTCCCCGTGGTGGCAGTGATCGTTCCCCGTGAGGTAGGTATGCCAGAGGCGTCGGAGGGCTTCGAGCTCGGTACGCGGAAAATGCTCGCCCCATGTGCCTCGGTAGGCGCTCTCTCCGTATGTGTCTGCCACCTTGTCGAAGCAGCGGATGACTGCTCGGGCGAGCTGGTCGACGGGCTGCCAGCTGTTCCACAGCTCTGTGCCGGCGTTGTCGTGCAGTTCGCCGTGGCTGAGTTGCACGATGCGTATCCACACTGTGGTGTTCTGGCGGTAGAGGACCCACCGGTAGGCGGTGGGCTCGGCTTCGAACTGCGTGCGGACCTCGGCCTGCCCGGTCAGCAGGCGGCAGACGGCGTTCAACAGGTCTTCCGGTGCGTTGGTGAGGTAGGACGCGGTGAAGTTTCCCCGTGATCATGGACACGTTTCCGTTATGCCGCGAGGGCCTGTCCCTGCTGGTAGCGCAGGCGTGTTTCGTGGGGCGTGAGGTAGCCCC
>NZ_JARBAE010000099.1:0-5582 GCF_033795305.1 Streptomyces sp. AK02-01A | reverse complement strand
GGGGCTACCTCACGCCCCACGAAACACGCCTGCGCTACCAGCAGGGACAGGCCCTCGCGGCATAACGGAAACGTGTCCATGATCACGGGGAAACTTCACTCCCGTCCTGAGAACGCTCCTCGAAGGAATCCCGCATCACATCATCGACACCCTCCCCCAGGCCCATACCGTCCTGGGCCGCACAAGACACTCACCGGCCGGCACCCGAAACGCCGGACAACAGAGGCCCATCGAACCAGCCCCCAGCCAGGACGACGGGCAGTGGCTCACCTCCCCGGCGCCGACCGGTGGCACGGTGACGGACCGTCCGAAACGCGCCCGGTGCCCCGGCGCACCCGAACTCGTCCCCACGACGACCGGCGCACCGCCCGCGCAAGGAGATGACCGCACACCAGCAGACGTCCTCGCCGCACGGCTGACAACGGTCGCGTATCCGCTGCACGCCACAGCCCTGACCATCCACGCAGTCACCGGAGCAGACATCAGCCGACTCGCGCTCATCCGCGGTATCGACATCAACGAAACAGCGACCACCGTCAAAGTCCACGACAGCACGGCCCACCGCAAATGCCAGGTCTACCCACTCCCCACCTGGACACGCGGCCTCATACGCGCCGCCGTCATCCACGCACAGCTCAAAGAGCGTGCCCCGGACAGCCCACTATTCCCCTTCATCACAGTCCAGAACGGCGAACAACTCCGCCTCACCGCAACAGGAATCCGCTACAACCTGAACCCACTGCCGTAGAAGGCGACATCATCCACCCCATTGCCCTTCGACACGTGATCTTGGCTCCCGGATCGCAGCAGCCCCAGCTGCGCCGGGGTGTCTACGACGGCGGACCGACCCCTCGACGACGGACACTTCATCGATAACAGGAGCAGCAGGAAACGCCTAACGGCTCCCTGGAGCCGGCACCCGCCGCTACCGTCGGTGCATGGAGTGGCTGAAACCGACTTTATGGGGCGCGTTCGGCGGCCTCGCGATCGAGGCGCTGGACTACATCACCGCCGTACGGAAGCACCGCCGCCTGCCATGGCATCAGGAGAAGGTCACCGACCCCGGCCCGCTGGCCTACGGCATCACCACCGTCCTGCGCATCACCATCGGCGCCGGCCTGGCCTGCGCGGCCGCCTGCACCGCCCCCATATCCCCCTGGTGGGCCTTCGGCCTCGGTGCGGCCGCCCCCGCTCTCCTGGAGAAACTCCCCGCCCTCATCGTCAGCGGCGCCGGACGGCAAGGCTGGAGCTGGTTTGCAAGCCGGGGCGGGACGATGACGGTATGAGCGAGGCACGCACTATCACCGTCACGGCCAAGGTGGCGTTCAGGACGAAGAACGTCCTCAAGGAGTTCAGGCCGCTGTTCCGGGCCGAGCGGAAACGGGCCCGCCGGTTGGCGGGGAAACCGGAGTGAAGTGCGACCTGCCTGCCCGGGCGAGAAGCTGCGGTCAAGCGGGTGCAGTGGGGGATGTTCAAGGGGTACCTGCAGGAGCGGGGCGAACTGGTGGACACCCTGGATGTTCTGGTGGCGTGGGGTTCAGGCCAAGCTGGCGGGGCTGGGACCGGGAGTGGCCGGTGCTGCTCACACAGGCCCTGATCAGCGGCAACACCCTTCCCGCTATCCCAACCGGCAACCAACTGACCCGCACCATCGCCAAAAACGTCAGCATCAGATCGGCATCCATGACAGCAGAGAAGTCGCCCACGACAACCCACTGAACAGCAGAAACCCACCACCCCACCGCACTGACATCACAATGCCGAACCACCACCGACAAAAACCCGCAGATCATCAGTCGTCAACCCGGAGCACGAGCACTGGCGGCGTGGGGTGGAGGCAGCCGTCATCTACGCCCGCGAGCACGGCGACTTGAAGGTGCCGTTCACGTTCCGCGTCCCGGCCGTCGACGACCAGGAGGCGGAAGCCGAGGGGTGGCCGGCCTCGCTCGCCGGGTTCCCTCTCGGACAGTGGACCGCCGACGCCCGCCGCTTCTACGCCCGCGGGAACATGGACGAGGACCGCGTCACCCAGCTGGAGAAGCTCGGCATGATCTGGTCCCATTTCGACGTCGCCTGGGCGGAGGGCCTTGCCGCCGCGCGCGGGTGGGCTGCCGAGAACGGCCACCTCCTGGCGCCGCTGGACGCCACGTTCCAGGGCGCGGCGGTGGGCATCTGGCTGAAGAACGCGCGGGCCGCCGCCCGGAAGGCTGCCGAGAACGAGCAGCGGCGTGCCGAGGGTCTGCCGGTGGAGTCATCGGCCGGGGCGCTGTCGGACACCCGGCGCGAGCAGCTGGAGGAGATCGACGCGTCCTGGTGCCCCTCGTGGCCGGTGACCTGGCAGCGCTCCTTCCACCTCGTGCGGATGCACCTGGACGCGGGCGGCACGCTGCCCACCGAGGCGGGCGAAGTCCTGCGCCAGGGCGAGGACCTCGGGCGGTGGGTGATGTCGGTACGGCTCGGGTGGGACCAGCTCACCGGCGTGCAGCAGTGGATGTGCGAGCAAGTCCTCGGGATCACACCCGCGACCGAGGACGAGAAGCCGAAGCCGCGCCGTACGCAGGCCGACGAGTGGAGTGCCAACCTCGCGGCCGCCCGACAGTTCTACGAGCGCGAAGGCCACCTCCAAGTACCCCGCAAGCACGTCGAGACCGTGCTCTCCCAGGACGGCTGGGAGCTCCAGTTCCGTCTGGGGGCATGGGTCAGCAATCAGCGGAGCAGGGCCGCGACGTTGTCCCCGGAGCGGATGGAGCAGCTGTCCCAGGTCGGGATGCGGTGGTCGTGATGGGCATCGTCGTCACCGTTGCCGCCGCGCTCGCGGCCGGCTATCTGCTCGGACGCCTTCGCCTCTGACGTCGCGCGGGCGACTGGGCAGCCGATCAGGTCCACTTCACCCGGCCGTGGGCCCGGGGCGGTTTCGGCCGCCAGGCCGTCGTCGTCCTGGTCCACGTCGTCACCGCGCCGCACACCAGCTGGCGCATCATGCGCGCCCCGGCCACCGACACGCAGGCGCCGGCGCCCGTACGCGATCCGGACTGGGTCGCCAACCGCACCCGAACAGACAAGGGAGGCACCACGTGAAAACCGAGCAGCACGACGCCGACACGTACGGCCAGGAACTGGCCCGCATCAGCCAGCACCAGAGCGAGGCCACCGACGCGCGGTTCACCGTCTTCCAGGCCCTGGCCGCCGTCAGAATCGGACACGAGCAGGCCGACGACATCGTGTCGAAGGTGGAGGCCGGTGCGGTGGCCGGCGCCCACACCTGGGTCTCCGAGAGCAGCGCACCGCACGGGTCCGAGGAACGGTTCGAGGACGGCTGGTTCGCCGGTGTCCGCGACGTCGCCAGCTACCTGCTGCGCATCGCCGACACCACCGCCACCGCCCAGCGCGGGCGCGCCGCCTCCAGCGCCATGCTCCTCGCCCACCTTCAGCAGCCAACTTCCCCCGCCCCGGAGGAGGCGCCGGTGGAGGAACCGGCCCCGGTGCCGACGCTGGACGCGAAGAACGTCCTGGCGGCGGCGGAGCGGTTCCCGTGGGCCCTGGCCGCGCCGGGGACGCGTCACTGGCCGGACGGTGAGTTCCTGGACGTCGCGCTGAGCGCGGTACGCACCGAAGAGCGCGACGGGTACATCGAGCGCCTGGAGGCGTTCGTGGAGCAGCACCGCGCCCGTCTGGAGGAGCTGCTGCGGGCGTACGGGCCGGGCAGCAGGCCCGCATCGCACGGCCGGTACGCGCTGATCGGACAGCCCGAGACCCTGGTCATCCTGGAGCGGATGGAGACCAACCCGTTCGGTCTGCGCGGCCAATGGGAGAAGGAGCTGGAGGACGTCCTGCTGGACGACCTCGAGTTCGCCTGGGGACCACGTATCCGCCTCCCAGGTAGACGGACGCGGGTCACACGGATGATCTTTCGTGTAACCCGCGTCCGTCTACGTGTGTCACTGCACGCGCACCCACGTGGACGGTGATGCTGGGACAGTGATGACGACTTGCGGCGAGTGCGGCGACCATCAGTGCCGTGGGTGCTTCCCCGATGGCCCGCCGCCACGCGACACCTTGTGCGGGACGTGCGGCCGGATGAAGTGCGCCGACTGTGCGACCTGCGGCTGTACCCCTCAGTGCTTGAGCTGTGAAGCCCTCGTGAGTAAGGAAACCCACATCCGGATCGGGTGGCCCTGTTGGTGCGCGTGCGTGTGTATGGCGCTGGCACCGGACAGCATGGCGCTGTCGATGGAGTAGTTGGCTAGCCGAAGTCGAGGGTCTCGGGGGGCGGGGCCGAAGTCGGGCGCTGGGGTGCGCTGCCCCCGCCCTCCCCGCGAGCGCTCAGTCTGCGCCGCCCGCCCGCCGCGGACACCTCCGAGCGCAGCCAGTCCGGATCAACCTCCGCCCAGCCCGGGATTCTCACTCTAGATGCAGCCTTCTCAACCAAGTTGCAGCCTTGCAGGTCAAGCGCTATTGAACGTCCTCCTCAGCGTCTCTCAGCTACCTGCATCTACACAGGTCAGGCCGATAACACAGCTTCACCATGAACGAGAACGCACAGTGGGCGAGGCCGGTTTCGCTGGTGGTGCCCGGGCCGGGGTGGAGGGTGATCCGGCCGGACGGCGGGTGGTGGGCAGCCAGGGCGGTATGCGTGTGGAGCATGTCGTCATTGCGGTCGATGACCACGGCGACGGGCGGCGATGGCGCGGCGAGCGGCATGGTGGTGGGGTGTCAGGCAAGGCGGCTGAAGGCCCAGCGCAGCAGCTCTTGGTCGACGCGGGGGCGGCCGGTGCGTGCCAGGGCGGTGCGGGTGTGGGCGGTCAGCTGGGCCCAGGCGCGGAAGTTTCCGTGTGCGGCGTGGCTGTCGGCGAAGGTGATGTCGTCAGGGTCGGCGTCGGCCCAGATCGGGTGGAACAGCGGGATCACCTCGAGGACCTCGTTGGGGGTGAGGCGGGTGAAGTGCTGCCAGATGAAGATGCGGGAGGAGAGCATCGGTTCGCGGCGCAGCACGGTGTGGCAGCCCTCCCCGCCGACGAAGATGATCGCGAGCTGGGTGGAGGGTTCGTCCCAGAGGTAGCGGAAGTACTCGAACGCCTCCCCGTTGAGCCACTGGGCCTCGTCGACGAGGAAGGTGCGGGGGCGCTCAGCCAGGGCGGTCTTCAGCAGGCGGTCGAACTCGCTGGGATGGCGCGGTGGTTCACCGGCCAGGTCGAGTGCGGTGAACAGTTCGTAGCGCACCGCGCGGGCGGTGGGCCGGGCCCGGAAAGTGATCTTGCGGACGTCCTCGCTGGGTTCGAGTGCGCGCAGGCAGGTGTTGACCGCGAGGGTCTTGCCGTGGCCGGCGCCGCCGTGGATGCACATCATGGCCCGCGCGGCGACGGTGTCGGCGATGTTCTCCCGGGCGGCCAGCAGGGCCCGGGTGGTGACCACGGACGCATCGGGCAGGTCGACGTACTGGTAGGTGGCTACGGTCATCAGGCGTCTCCTGTGGGGTGCGTGTGGGGCTCCGAGGCGGTGTCCGGAGAAGGGACGTCTGGAGGGGCGCCGGGCGGGGGCGGCGCGCTGTTGGCCGTGAGGGCAGGCGGGGTGCGCCAGTGCGC
>NZ_JARBAE010000098.1:0-5626 GCF_033795305.1 Streptomyces sp. AK02-01A | reverse complement strand
GGGCTGGGGGCGGTGGTGTGCGGGGCAGGGAACCGGCGTGTGAGGGGAAGCGGCCTGCGAGGCCGTCCAGAAACCGGACAAGGGTGTCGGCTTGGGCGAGGGTGGCGGCGGCCGGGTCCGGCAGCATGATGTCGGTGGCCGCGTGGCCGAGCTGTTCGGCGTGGGCGCGCAGCGTCCGGCGGGCGTGATCGGCCAGGATGATGTGCGCGTATGCCGCCGCGTGCTCGGACCGGGGACACGCCTCGACCAGCTGGTGCAGATAGGAACCAGTCAGGCCGACGGCTTCCGGCCGGGCCGCGGCGAGCACCGCGTTCAGCCAGACCGGCTCCCTAGCGTGTATGTGGGGATCGGGCAGCGGGAGGGTGCGCATCGCTGTGAGCAGGGAGCGGTGGGTGGAGTCGCCGAGGTGGGCGGGGTCAAGAGAGCTGACGTTCTTGAGTTGTGGTGGGTCACGCAGGAGCGCTCCGAGGAGAGCGCGCACGGCGTAGTCCACCGGTTGCGGTGCCGCTGTGTCGTCCAGGTCGTTGCGATGTGGATCGGCGGTGGGGGGCATCAGGCGGCCAGGGCGAAGTCGTCGCGGTGGAGTGTCTTGCCCAGATGCGGGGCCAGCAGATGAGCGGCGAGCCTGGGAGGCACGGCGTTGCCGATCTGAGAGAACGCCTGCCCCTTGTTGCCCTGCCAGGGGTAGTCGGCGGGAAAGGTCTGCAGGATTCCCGCTTCCTGGGCGGTGATCCGGATTGATTCCGGCGCCGTCGTCCCTTCACGGTCTTCGTGGCCGACGGGTTCGGCGAGCCAGAGGCATTCGTTGGAGCGATGGCCGAAGAACAGCGTCCCCGCCGGCTCGTCCAGGGAACGGATGGTTGCGTTGGTCTGGTTGTTGGTGCGCAGCGACCACGTCCAGCGGCGACTTTCCGGGTGGGCGCCGGGCGTGCCGGCCTGGTGGCTCACGGGGGTGGGTGTCTTCGCCGGCCTCTCCGGGGCGGTGGCGGGGAGGTGATGGGGCCGGAGGGTGTGGTGTTTCCAGGTGCCGCGGTCGCGTGCGTCGGTGAGGGCTTTGCGGGAGCCGGAGGGGAAAGGCTCGGGTCCGCCTCCGGGCCCGCCGCCGGCGCACACTGTCGGCACCGGCCGGTCGGTGGCGCCCCAGCCGAGTGCTTGTGCCATCGACCTCCACCGCTCACGGCCTGGCCCGAACAGTGTCTCCGGTTCCGGGAGCCGTGCGTGTGTCGGTTCCGGCGGTACGGCGGTACGAGTGCGGGAGGCGATCAGGATCGCCCGCCTGCGTGTCTGCGGAACGCCGTAGTCGGCCGCGTTCAAGACGCCCGCCCACACGGAGAATCCCCAGCTCCGCAGGATCGCCGCGTACTGCCGCCACAGCGGCAGGACGTCGGGGACCTCCTCCATGAGCACCCATTCCGGCTCCCCGACCGCGTTGAGGGCGTGCAGGTAGCGCATGGGTTCCGCGGCCAGCAGGGACCGCGCGTCGCGGCACGAGATGAGCAGCGCCTCGCGGGTATCGCGCCCGTCGGCGAGGTCGGCGACGGCCTGATGGACCAGGGGCTGGTCGATCAGCCCGAGTTGCTTCCCGGCCCTGGACCACGCCTGGCATGGGGGCGATGCGATCAGCCCCAGCGTCCGCCCGGCAAAGACTCGTGCCGGGTACCGGGCGACGTCCGTCCGGATGGTCAACTGCCCAGCCGCAGCGCGTGTCCTGCAGGCCCAGGTGTCCCATTCCAGGCCGACATCCCTCATGCCGAGCACGGTCAGGGCATGGCTCCAGCCCCCCGGTCCGGCAAAAAGGTCAATTATGAAGCGGTTCACGCGGTCAGACCGAAATCATTCCGCGCCGCCTCCGCTTCCGCTTCGGCGCCCCGGCAGGCCCACGGTGAGCATCCGTCGACAACGCCCTGCTCCAGATCCTCGACGGCCGGACCGGTGCTGAACTCCTGCTGCGGCGCCGCCCGTTCGGCGGCGGTGACGCGGTCGATCGGCGCCTGGCCCAGCGGTACGCGGGAGCGGTGGAGAAACGCCTGGCCGAGCAATTTGTTACCGGTCGCGTTGGCGCGGGCGTTGCCCTGCCGGATCGCCGCATCGAATTGCACGACGTCCTGCCACTCGCTGGGGCTCGTGTCACGAATGTGCCGCCACTGCGCGTTTCCGTGGAAAGGGCAGCCGAGGCATGATGATTTCGGAGTGTCGCCGAGACCGAGTGACTTCAGGTATCGGGTGCAGTCGCCGCGCGACCATCCCATGTCAATGAGCGGGTGGACGTTTCTCATGTAGCGGACGTCGGCGTCTTTGGCGCGATGAAATTCGTCCGTGGAAATTCCGACCCACTGCTCAACATGTACTCCCTTGGGGATGCGCTGCGGGTAGGGGTATCCGAGGATTTCGCGAACCTTCCTTTTTATTGGTTTTATTTTATATTCGCCGGTGCATTGGCGTCGGGTCATGCCAGGCTTTCCGTCCTTGTTCAGGATGTAGAGGGGCATGGAGGCGAACCGGTGACCGGGGTCGAGCGCGTCGTTGCGGATGTTTCCGGAGCTGACCCGCAGGACGGGTATTCCGGCGGGTGTGGCGATCTCTTTTTCGAGCCTGTCGAGGTGGGCGTATACGGTGCGGGGCTCCCAGCCGGTGTCGGCGAAAATCGCGTAATCGACCGTCGGAAGAATGCCCTCGGCCGAAAGGGCGAGGAGGGTGCTGGACTGAACTCCCGCGCCAAGGGAGAGGGCGCGGAATCGGGGCTGATCTGAAATGGCCTGTCCTGGGGGTGGGGTATGGATGCTGCGCCCTCAATGAGGCTGGCGCGTAGGGGTATTCGGTAGCTTCCCGGCGGAGGTGCTGTCGCCGGATGTCAGCGGCGATGTCCGGCCGGTGGGATCGGAGTTGGAGCGGGCGTGGCGGCGCTCGGGCCGTGGGTGTGTCGTCCTTGCGGGCCGGGAGCGGTCTTCGCGGCCGGCGGGTGCTGAAGGCGGGGGCGACGTGGTCGACGGTCTCGGCGACCTGCTTGGCCTGGTCGTGGGCGTGCCTGAGCTGTTCGGCGACGTCCTTGGGGAGCTGGTCCCATTGGGCTTGGTACTGGTAGCGCTGGATGATTTCGGTGGCGTTGCGCAGCTGGTCGGCGAGCTGCCGCAGGACCGCGGTCTTCTGCTCGGGGCTCGTGGCGGTGTGTGTGGCCTGCAGAAGCGCATCGAGTGCGGCGGGCAGCGGGTCGTCGTCTCCGGGGAGGCCGAAGAGGTGGGCGTGCAGTGCTTGTGCGAAGACTGTGACGGGTCCGCTTCGGGAGCGGTGGCCGAAGTCGGCTGCCGCCTGTCGGCGAACGCTGAAGCTGACGATCACGTCGCGTGGGGCCGCGTTGGGGTGGATCTGGTCGGCGAGGGCGCGGGCGACATCGTGTGCTGTCGGAGTATCGGAAGGCGTTGTGTCTCCGTGGGGGATGTGGGCTACCGGGGCGCGGCGGTTGCGGCCGGGCGGCCTGCAGGGCGGGCAGCGATGAGCGCGGGCGGTTTTACCCGGCCGAAGATGGCGGCCAGGCCGCAGCCCCCTTCAGCGGTGAGGTGGACGCGTTCGTCGTGGAGGACGAGCGTGCACGGCTCGCGGTGCACGAGGCCGCGGGCCTCCAGAGACCGGGTGATGGAGTGGCTCCTGTGCGTCGAGCCCGACGGGTGCATCCTTGTACCGGCGTGGTGGCCGGGCTGCCGTGGGCGTGGCACGAGGGTGAATGTGATGGCGTCGGGGGTGGGGATTACGAGGTCGGCGCGTACGCCGGGTGTTGAGCCGGCCGCGGTCAGCGTGTCCTTGGCGCGGCTGGGCGCGTTGCGGGGCTTGAGGCGGTGGAGTAAGCGGCCTTCGGAACAGCCTTGGTCGTCAGGGCCGACTTCTGGGGGCGCCCGTAGTTCGCGATGAGCGTCTGGCGGCCGGTGGCGGTCAGGCGCACGCGGTGCCGGTCGTAGAGGTCCGGGCGGAGGTTGTACTGGATGAGCTGCTTGGACTCCAGGGACCGGAGCGTGGTGAGGAGCAGGCGCTCGTCATGGCTGGTGACGCGCTGTCGGCCTGCCGCTTCGTAGATCTGGACCTGTCCGCGGGCGATCGCCCGCAGGGCGCTGTCCTGGGCGCGTGAAAGCGTGATCTCCGGACCCGGGAGTGTGGGGGCGTCGAGGTGCTGGCGGTGCGCGGCGAGGGTGAGCGTCTCTGCGGCCTGGGCGGATGATTCCGGGGCGAGGGCCGTCAGGTCGCGAGCCACGTGGAGTTGTCGGCCGGCGTCCAGCAGCACGTCGCGCCGGTGGTACTGGTCGTAGACGTCGGGGCTCTCGGATGCCACGTCGCCCGCGGTGGTCAGGATGTCCTCGGCATCGATGAAGTGGTCGACCGCGGCGTTGGTCAGAAAGGCGATCTGCCGGAGCCGGATGAGGACATCGTTGACGTCCGGAGTGCGTTCGAGGCGCTGGCCTGTGATGCCGTCGACCGTCTCGACCGTCGCGCGGGCGAGCCTCTGTGCGGAGGCGATGTGGGCCGGCAGGGCGGCTGCTGTCTCGGGTGTGACGAGGGCCAGGTGGGCGAGGGTGTCGTTGTGGCGGGTGAACTGCGCGGCGAGGATCAGCAAGCGGTCGGGCAGGGAGGAGGAGGTGCGGTTGGACATGGGGGCGGGTCTTTCTTGCGGGGAGCGGTTGGCGGCGGCGTGACGTGCGGCCCTGCTCGGGGTGTGCGTCAGCGACGCGGGGCGCCGTCCTGTGGTGTGGCCGGCGCCGGGGGTGGCGCGGCAGTCTGGGCCTCGGTCGGCGTGGCGGGCACGGATGGCTTCCGCATGGCGGGGGCGGGTGGGCTGGAGGGGCGGCGCACGTTCAGGACGGGCGTGCCGGAAGCCGGGTCCTGGCCGACGGCGAGGACGCTGTCGCCGGGCTGCAGGTGATCAGCGGTGACGTCCAGGGTGACTGACTCGGGTGCCTGCCTGGCGGCAACCGGGCGGGTTTTGGGCTCCTGCGGGGACTGAGGCTTTGCGGTGATGGCCAGTTCCGGGGGCCAGCCGGCGTTCACGCGCCAGTGGAGCCGGGCGGCCGTGCAGTTCGCCCGAGGGTCGAGAGCCCACAGGTGCAGGGGCTTTGTCTCGCCGAACGCGGTGACGGGTACGCCGTAGCCTGGGTCATCTGGTCCTTGGAGCAGCGCGTCCCTGAACCTCGTTCCGTCCGTGAAGACCCGGGTGTAGAGCGTCTGATAGCCGATGCCGCTCTGCTCGGCCCAGCCGCGGAGGCTCAGAGCACGTCCGAAATGGGCGAACCGCAACGGGGGTTCCTCGCCCGTGCCGCGAGTGATCGCGTCCTCGGCCTCCCAGCCGAGAGCCAGCCGCCCACGGAGGGTCGCCTTCGAGACCCGGCACCGAGGGTCCTGTGCCCACGTCCCGAGGTTCTTGGACTCTCCGAGGGCGTGGATCGGTCCTTGCGCCAGCGCCCAGTTGTGCCGGCGCGGCCGGGATCCGGGGGCCGATTCCGACCGGGAAGTCATTGGACGGGGTGGTGATCGGTGAAGGCCATGGGAGTTGTGAAGTCCTGACTGAACCAGGGTGATTGGGTTGATACGGATCGCAAGGCCGCCTGCGCGGGGGCGGGAACGATGGGGGCTGGTATTTAAAAAA
>NZ_JARBAE010000097.1:0-5952 GCF_033795305.1 Streptomyces sp. AK02-01A | reverse complement strand
TGGGGCTACCTCACGCCCCACGAAACACGCCTGCGCTACCAGCAGGGACAGGCCCTCGCGGCATAACGGAAACGTGTCCATGATCACGGGGAAACTTCAACGCGTGGTGGTCACCTTGGCCGGGTTGAACAGTGGCCTTTCGTCCGAGGCCGGCCACCATCCGACGTCGCAGTAGCGGCGGCGGAGGTCCTTCCAGGTGGACCGGCGATGATTGCGGCGCAACCAGCTCCCGACCTGGCGCCACGTGTAGTGGCTCAGGTAGGCGAAGGTCGCACTGGACACGCCGGGCCGGAAGTAGACGCACCAGCCCTTGAGCGCCGGGTTGAGCTGACGCAGCAGGGCATCGAGCGGCTGGCTCGTGTCTGTCGTCCGGCACATCGTCCTGACCTTGCCGGTGCTGGCCTGCACCTTCGAGCGCGCCAACCGCAGTCACGTTTGGGCCGAGCCATGCCCACGTACCCCCCTGTGCTGCGATGTGCGGCGCACCGAGGGCACAGCCGATCTGCTCACTGAACTGCACCGCGGCGAGCCTGGCTTCGCCCCGTACCTGCTCACCGCCTGGTCACCCGTGCTGGCTGCCTGGGACACCGTCACCCTGCCGGACCTGGCGCGGCTGCTCGACGAACCGCTGGCTCTGCGGAAACCGAGGACCGGGCACACCGCGTCCCGGCAGCTCACCTGGCACTTCGCAATCCGCAACACCACCTCCGTGGAACTCAACGACGACCACTGGTTCGAGCTGACGCGCGAAGTCGTCGACGTCACCGGCATTGAGCGGGACGACGATCCGGCCGCCTGCCGGTGGGCCGCCCTGCGTAACACCGCCGACGGTCTCGACATCGTCGCCACCGTCATCCGCGCGGACGGCCACTGGGCCCGCCTGCACAACGACGCCTACTTCGCGCGCTCCGCCTGCTGGAACTTCGCCCACGACCACGGACTGGACGGGCCGCCCCCGATCACAGGCATGTACCACTCCTCTCCGGCCGGGCCAAATCGCGGAATCTCCGGATCCTCTTCCTGACCGTCCGACCACCGGGCTCGTGCCCGTTACTCCCTTTTCGAGGTAGACGCCGTGCTCGCACGCCTGCAGCGCACTGGCCACACCGCCGGCCTGCTCGCCTATCTGTACGGGCCGGGCGAGCACGGCCATCACATCAACACCCGCCTGATCACGGGCGACTGCCACGACACCCCGATCGAGGTCCCCGCGCAAGGCGACGCTCTGCCGTACCTGGCCCGCGCCCTCGACGCGCCCGTCAAACGCCTCGGCACCCGGGCACCCGACCGGCCGGTGTGGGTCTGCTCGGTCCGTGCCGACCCCCGCCACCCCGACCTGACCGACCCTCAGTGGGCCGAGGTCGCTCACCGCATGGTGGTCACCACCGGCATCGCCCCGGACGGCGATCCCGACGCCTGCCGCTGGATCGCCCTGCGTAACCAGCCCCACCGGGTCTATGTCGTGGCCACCCTCGCCCGCGAGGACGGCAGCCTCCACAACACCTACCGCGAGGCCTCCCGCATCCACGCCGAATGCCAGCGCATCGCCACCGAACTCGGCCACCTGCCCCCAGCCCCACACCCAACAGCCCGCATCCAGGAGTTTCACGTGCCCGCCCCCTCCATCACCATCAGCATCGAGCCCAGCGGCAGCGGCAGCGTCACGGCCAAGGGCGCCAGCGACGACCTGTCCGCCGCGCTCCTCACCCACGCCGGCTTCCGCCAGATCGAGGACTGGTACGGCCGCCGCCACCGGCTACCGACCACCACCACGGAGGCGGACCGCGCCTCCATCGCGTCCCACGCGGCGGAGATGCTCCGTGCCGCCCGGTACGACGTTGGCCTGGATCCTGCTCTCGACGCCGACCGACTGACCACCCCGACCGATCCGTCTGGGGCCTATGTTGCCGGAGCGCAGGTCCTGCGGCTGACGGACGACATCCGTGGCGCCGCGAACGCTGCCGAGGCCGCGCGTGCCATCGACCAGCTCCTCGATCCAGCCGACGGTGTTCTGGTCCGGCTTCAGGAGGCCCTCGAAGCCGCCGGGGAACAGGTCACCGACCTTGACGACGATGCCTGGGAACTCTCCGACCGCTTGACCGTCGCCTCCGAGCAACTCGCCACCGTCGGAGAGGAACTGGCCGGAACGGCTGCGGAGATACGAATCCTCGACAGCCCGCCACAACGGGAAAGCAGCGACCGGTCCAGGACCGCCGCCCACAGCGGGGTCCCCGTCGCCGGCGCGGCCCGCGCTACTTCACCCGCTTCGGCCAACGTGCCGCCCTCGCTTGGCCCGTCGGTGCCCGCGTCCATCACGCCCGCGTCGCCCGCGCAGGGCTCCACCCCGCGGACCCGGTGAACCGTGATGCTCTCCTCCCCTTCCTCTTCACCCGACCTGACGCGTACGTATCTCATCCGTGCCGCTGATGGCCTGGCGAGTATGACGGACTCGTACGCGATCCCGCTTCTGGTGCTCCTCACCACGAACTCGACGACGCTGACGGGCGTCGCGTTCGTTGTGCAGTGGGTACCGCGCCTGGTGTCCTTCTCGTTCGCCGGATCGCTCGTGGACCGGTGGGGTGCCGGCCGGGCCTTCCGTACCGCCAACCTCGTCCGGGCCATGGTGCTCGCGGTGGTCGGCGGGGTGCTGCTGGTTCTGCCCGCGACCGGTACAGCGACCACCTGGGTCGTCATGACGTTCGGGGCTGTTTCGGGGCTGGTGGCGGAGGTGTCCTTCGTCGCGGTCGAGACCCTCGGCGCCGCAGCCGGCCGCCGGCCCGGCGAACGGGCGCACCGGGTCCAGGCGGTGCAGACCGGTATCGACCAGGGCGCCCTGCTGATCGGACCGCTGCTCGGCGGTCTGGTGCTGCTGGCCGGCCCGCCCGTGCTGATGGCGGTCATCGCCGCCCTGGCCATGACCGCGGCGGCCGGTGCGCGGGGTCACGGTGGTCCGGTGGATCACCGTCCGGTTCCCAGCAGTCTGCTGACCGGCTGGCGGACCCTGCGCCACATTCCTGCCCTGGCCTGGCTGGTGGGCGGTCTCGCCGCATCGAACCTGTCCCTCGGTGTGCTCCAGGCCGCCACTCCCATCACCGTGGTGCAGCGGTTCCGCCGGCCTACTGTGGACGTGGGGATGATGTGGAGCCTGGCGGCCGTTGTCTCCCTGTTCGCCGTCTGGGCCGCCCACCGCGCCCTTAGCCGCTGGCAGGTGTGGCCGGTCGGCGCGGCAGCCGCCGCCCTCTCCACTGCGGCATGCCTGGCCACCGCCCTCGTGCCCGGCTTTCGTGCCTACACGGTGGTGGTCGCGGTACTGATGGCCGCCGACGGTGTGCTGACCGTGGTCCTGCGCACGCTGCGCGGCCGTCTCATCCCCGCCCGCGCGTTCGGCTCCACCCTTGCGGTCACGATCATCCTGCTCCTGCTGCCGTTCCCCGCCGCCGGAATCCTCGTCGCCGCCGTACCCGCCGCCGGAATCCCTCACCTGCTGCTGGCGTGCGCCGTGGTCCAGGGCGTGGTGCTGGGCGCGTGCTTCGCCGGGCTGCGCCGGCACCGCGCCGAGGGCAATCCGGCGCTGTCGCCGGTCCGCGTATCCGGCCCGGCCCCAGCTCACACGGCTCCGGCTGACACGCAAGCCAGTGATCCGGCTGTCCCGGTTGATGTCCCGTGAACACCCTCACACAACCGCGCCCGGTCCTCCTCTCCTCTGCCCAACCCCCCTTCTATGGAGGCTTTTCCATGTCACGGTCCACGCGTCTAGCTGATCCGGTTCTGATCGTGGTCGGCGGTACGGACCCGGTGCTGCGCGGCTACTGCATGGAGCGGGCCGCCGCCGCGTATCCGGTCGCGCTGATCGACGCCAAGCCGCCGACCTGGCAGCAGGACCTGGTCGTCGACCACGAGGTCGCCGATCCCCGCGACCCCACGTCGGTGATCGCCGCCGGACTCGCGCTCGCTGAACGCCACACCGTCGCCGGAGTCCTGACCTGGGACGAATACGCCCTCGTCGCGACCGCGCACCTCGCCGCCCGGCTCGGACTGCCCGCCAGCACCGTCGCGTCGATGAACGCCTCCCGCGACAAGGCCGCCAGCCGCCGCCACTTCGCCCAGCACAACGTGCCGTCCGCGACATCCACCACACCTCGAAGACCGGGTTGTGGAGAGGGCCGTCGAAGCACACTCACCGCCCGCCACCTCCCCGCCGTACCCGGCCCGTTGTATCCGTGGCTGCGCCAGGTGACCTGGCTGCGCAATGTCGGCGACCAGGTCTGCCTCCCGCCCACCGCATCCCCGGGAGCCGCCCGGATCGGCTTCCTCATCGTCACCGCCGACAGCCCCGACGAGGCACGCAGCCGTCTGACGGCTCTCACCGACCAGCTCACCCTGGCCGTCGAACCCCACGCCACCGCCTGAACCGTCGCCGGCCCGCAACCGCCCCGCGACGGGAGGGGCTCCGCCGCGTTCCTCGCCCTCGCGGCATTACCCCGTTGATCGGCGGTGGGTGGGTAGAGCAGTGTGATCGCGGCGGTGTCCATCCCGGCCTCGCCCCAGCATTTCTGGCCCTGTCGGTAGGACTGCAGCTGGGCTGCGACCGCGTCGTGGCCCGCATCGGTGAGCAGATCCACCGGGGTGCGGTCGGCGGGTGGCCGACGTGGAGGTGACCTGTCTCGGCCTCGCTGACGGATCCCTGCACCCAGACCGGAATCTGATCTCGGCCATCGAGAGCGAACTCGTACGCCTGCGCTGCACCACCGTGATCACCCACAGCCCGCACGCGGACAACGACCACCAGGACCACCGCGCGCTCGCGGCGGCGACCGCCAACGCCGCCACCCGCGTCCCGTCCTGCCACACCGTGCTGTACGGCGAACCGCACGCCCCGCGCAGCGCCTTCGCCCCAACCGTCCTGGTGGACATCACGGCCTTCCTGGACGACAAGGTGAAAGCCCTGGCCCGGCACGAGTCGCAACGAGGCCGCTGGTATCTGGGCGAGACCTACACCCGCCAGCGCGCAACAGCAGCCGGCTGGCGGCTGCGGCCCTCGGCCGCTGCGGCGGGCCGCGCCTTCGAGGCGTTCGAAACGCCCCTGCTCACCCTGCTGCACCCTGTGCCGGAAGAGGAGTAGTCCGTGATCTACATCGAGCAGCCACCGTTCCTGCCATGGCTCGGTTTCTGCGAGGCGCTGATCGCTTGCACGAGCGTCGCGCTCTACGACGACGTGCAGTTCACGCAGGGCGGCTGGCAGAACCGAAACCGGATCAAGACCGCCAACGGCCCCGCCTGGGTCACCGTCCCGGTGGTCCGTGCGACCGGCCAGCTCATCCGTGACACACGGATCGCCGACGGTTTCGACGTGCCGAGCGTGGTCAAGACGCTACGCCTGGCGTACGGACGTAGCCCGTACGTCGAAGAAGCCCTCCAGGTCATCGAGCAACCCCTGTCGGCTGGCCACCGGTGGCTGGCTGACCTGAACACCGATCTCGTAACGCAGATCGCGCTCGCGCTCGGCTCCCGCGCCTCCCTGCTCCATACCTCCCGGATGTCCTTGACCACCGCCGAGGGCAAGAGCGAGCGCCTGGCACATATCTGCGCTGCTGCTGGTGAGCGGGAACTGTGGGCTGGTTCGGGCACGCGGCAGTACCTCGACGCCGTAGCGCTCGCTGAGTACAAGATCACCGTCACCTGGAACGAATTCACAGACCGGCACCCGTGCTACGTCCAAGCCTGGCCGAAGCAGGGCTTCGAGCCGGGCTTGTCCGTCATCGACGCCGCCTGCGCGATCGGCTGGGCCGGGGTGTCGGCCATGCTCCGCGCCGGCCTGAGCGCCTACCGCCCCACGGGGGAAGCACGATGACTCGTGAAGTTTCCCCGTGATCATGGACACGTTTCCGTTATGCCGCGAGGGCCTGTCCCTGCTGGTAGCGCAGGCGTGTTTCGTGGGGCGTGAGGTAGCCC
>NZ_JARBAE010000096.1:0-6307 GCF_033795305.1 Streptomyces sp. AK02-01A | reverse complement strand
GCCGCGGCTGCCGGACCCGCCGCGCGGCGGGCCGGTCCGCGTGCCCTGGCCCGGCGTCCGCGACCCGGGTGACCCGGCTCCGGGCGGCGGTGCCGGCGGGGGGGCTCTCCCCTGCCGGGTGCTCCCCAACGGACGCACCCCCCGCACCCCCCAAGAAGAAATCCTCTGCAACCTCTACGCCGAAATCCTCAACCTCCCCACCACCACCATCGACGACAACTTCTTCGACCTCGGCGGACACTCCCTCCTCGCCGCCCAACTCACCACCCGCATCCGCACCACCCTCAACATCAACCTCACCATCCGCGACATCTTCCAATCACCCACCATCGCCACCCTCACCCAACACACCAACACCCACACAACCACACGCAAACGACCCGCACTTCGGCGGCGTACCGAGTCCGGCTCGGTCGTACAGAGCGAAAGCTGACGCACGCTCACCAGGACCTTCGTCCGTCGCGCGCCACCAGTGCCGCCTCCAATTCCGCCGGTCCTGCCTCATCTTCCGCCGACCGGCCGCCTTTCCCGCGGCTAGCCTTTTCCATGGCCGGCCTTCCCGCGCCGACGGCTCGAAAACGGCTCGGAACAGCGCCGGAGAACCGGCGCCGGCTTCGCCTCCGCATTCGCGCACTCGCTTTCGCCCATTCGTACGCGCACAGTCGCCTTCACACAGTCGCCTTCACGCGGTCGCCTTCACGCGGTCGCCTTCGTATTCCTCTTCCTCAATTCCCCTTGTGTCCCACAACAAATGGAGTATCTCGTGAATACCGATCCGGATGATGTGGTGTGGAGGCTGAACGGCGGCTCCACACACCGCACGTCTCTGCTGGTACTGCCGCACGCCGGCGGCAACGCCCACGCCTACGCGGAATGGCGCGCGCTGCTGCCCGACAGCGTCCAGTTGCTCATCGGCCAGTATCCCGGCCGCGGCGCCCGCTTCTCCGACCCACTGCCCCGGAACATCGGCGATCTGGTCGGCCCGATCGTGTCCTGCCTGCCGTCCGGCATCGATGACCTCGTCGTGCTGGGACACAGCATGGGCTCGCTCGTGGCCTTCGAGGTCGCCCGGGCGCTGACCCGGGCCGGACGCGCTCCGCGCGCCCTCGTCGCCTCGGCGTGCCGCGCGCCCTTCGTGGCGAACCCCAGCATGGTGCACCCGGAGCGCCTCACCGACGACGAGCTGGTCGCGGCCATCAAGGCACGCGGTGGCACGGACGACGGCATTCTGGACGAGCCCGAACTCCGCGAGATCATCATTCCCTCGCTCCGCGCGGACTTCGCGCTCGACGACATCTACCGGTACACCGGCGCCGCCGCTCCGCTCACCTGCCCGGTGACCGCGATCGGCGGGACGGACGATCCCGTCGTGCCCATAGAGGCACTCGCGCGCTGGAGCGAGATCACCGACGGCCCGGCCTCGATGGAGATACTGCCCGGCGGTCATTTCTACTTCCAGCAGCAGTTGGACGCCTTCTTCTCGATCGTCAATTCGGTCGTCGACGGCGTCCCCGTCCGGCACGAATTCGCCTGACCGACCGCCATCCCATCCGACCCAAGGAAGTTCGATGCCATCCACCGGCCACGCCATGTCCACCGTCGACCTCGATCTCAGCCGGGAGGCTGGAAAACCGCCTGTCCTGCGCACCCCTCGCTTCGACAGCTTCGACCGGGCCCTCGACTGGCTCACCGAGCACCAGCCGGAACTCAAGGACGAGCTGCACCGTTCCGGCAGCCTGCTGATCCGCGGACTGGGAGTCGGTGACGCCTCCGATTTCGGCCGGGTACGCGATGTGCTGATGCCGCGGCGCGCCGGATACAAGGAGAAGGCCACGCCCCGGACCGACTTCGGAGAAGGTGTCTTCTCCTCGACCGACCTGCCCGCCGTGCAGCCGATCCGGCTGCACAACGAGAACAGCTACACGCTGGACTTCCCCGGCACCCTGCTGTTCGGCTGCGTCATCGCTCCCGAGGAGGGCGGCGCGACCACCGTGGGCGACATGCGAGAGGCGCTGCGGCTCCTCCCTCCGGCGCTGCGCGACCGCTTCGCGGCGACCGGCTGGCTGCTGGTGCGCAACTTCTCGGAGCTGGCCGGACTGCCCTGGCAGAAGAGTTTCGCCACGGAGGATCCCGCCGTGGTCGAGGCGTACTGCCGGGACAACACCATCGGATTCGAGTGGCGGGAGGACGGCGCTCTGCGTACCCGGCAGCGGCGGTCCGCCATCGTCACCCACGCGGTCACCGGTGAGAAGTCCTGGTTCAACCACTTCGCCTTCTGGAACAACCGGACCCTCGACACGGATGTGCGCGATGTCCTGGTGGAGACGTACGGCGAGGACGGGTTGCCGTTCGACACGTTCGTCGGTGACGGTACGCGGCTGACCCAGGACGAGGTCGAGACGGTCAACCGGATCTACGACCAGGTGACGCTCCGCGAGACCTGGCAGCGTGGTGACGTGATGCTGGTCGACAACGTGCTGTGCGCGCACGGCAGGGAGTCGTATCGCGGAGACCGCAAAATCCTGGTGGCCATGGGCGATCCGATCACACTGGACGCCTGCCGGCCCGAGACCGCGCCGTCGACGACCGCGTTCGAGGGGTGATCGCGACATGGCGACGGTAAGCGCGAGTGACAACGGAAACGGTACGTCGGCCGGTTCGGCCACGCCCCTGGATCTGCTCGCCCGGCTGGCGGAGGTTCCGGCCGACCGGATCGCGGTGGTGGCCGGTGACCGGGAGCTCACCTTCGGCGAGCTGCGTGCCGAGGCGACCAGGATCGCCCGGCGCCTCGGCGGCCTCGGCATCGGGCCGGAGAGCGTGGTGGCGTTGTGCCTGCCGCGCGGCGCCGATCTGGTGGCGACGCTGATCGGGACACTGACCGCCGGTGCGGCGTATCTGCCGGTGGACCCACGGCTGCCCGCCGAGCGCCGACGGTACCTCGTCGAGGACTCCGCCGCGGACCTGGTGGTCGTCGACACCGGCGTCACCTTCCACGCCGAGGCCCCCGGCCACCTGACGGCAGGTGAACTGGCCGCGCCGGACGGCACCGAGGCCGCGTACCGGCCGGTCGCGGTCGACGCCGGCCGACTGGCCTATGTCATCTACACCTCGGGCTCCACCGGCCGTCCCAAGGGTGTGGAGGTCAGCCGTGGCTCGGCCGCGGCGCTGCTCGCCGAACTGGAGTCCGCGGAGATCGCGCGCACGGTGGCGGGCCGGGTCGGCTGGAACGCCTCGCCGTCCTTCGACGCCTCCGTACAGCAGTGGGTGCGTCTGTGCCGCGGCGACACACTGGTCATGATCGACGAGGAGACCCGGTCCGATCCCGCGCTGCTCGCCGCGATGATCGAGGAGCACGGTCTGACCGATCTGGACATCACGCCGTCCCATGCCGAGCCGCTGCTGGAGCATCTCGCGGCGCGCGGTGACGGAGATGACCCTCTCACCCTGCTTGTCGGCGGCGAGGCGATCAGTCCCGCGCTGTGGCGGCGCGTCGCCGACCTGGTGGAGGAGGGTGTGGTGCGCGCGGTCAACCTCTACGGTCCGACGGAGTGCACGGTCGACGCCACCGCCGGATGGGTCACCGGAGACCGCCCGCACATCGGGACGGTCCTTCCCGGGCTGAGCGTGCGGCTGCTCGACAACGACCTGCTTCCGGTCGCGGACGGCGGCTCCGGCGAGCTGTATCTGGCCGGCCCACGGGTCGCGCGTGGCTATCGCCGGCGCCCCGCACTCACATCGGAGCGCTTCGTCGCCGATCTGTCGGGCGACGGCGGAGCACGGATGTACCGGACCGGTGACCTGTGCCGCCGCCTGCCCGACGGACGGCTGGAGTATCTCGGCCGCGCCGACGGCCAGATCAAACTGCGAGGTCACCGCATCGAGCTGTACGAGATCGAGGCGGCCGTCGCCGGGCATCCCGCGGTGGCCGAGGCGGCCGTCGTCCTGCGGGAGGACGTCAACGGTGCTCCCGGGCTGGTCGCGTACTACCGCGCCCAGCAGGCGATCGGAGCCGAGGAGTTGCGCTCGCGTCTCGCCTCGGTCCTGCCGGGCTATATGGTGCCGGCGGCCTTCGTGGAGGTCGAGCGCTTCGCCACCACGCCCAGCGGCAAGCTGGACCGGACCGTACTGCCGGCGCCGGCGGCCGTTTCGCCGGCCGGCGAAACGGCCGCCGGGACGGCCGCGGACGAGCCCACCGGGCCTGTCGAGGAGCTGATCGCACGGGTCTGGTCGCATGTCCTCGGCGCACCCCGGATCGGCGCCGACGACAACTTCTTCAAGCTCGGCGGCCACTCGCTGCTCGCGATCAAACTGGTCGCGGGTGTGCGCAAGGAGCTGGGTCTGAGCCTGCCGGTCAAGACCGTCTACGCGAACCCCCGGCTGCGTGATCTCGCCCGGCAGATCGAGTCCCTGCTCGACGTCCAGGAGTCCGGACCACGGCCCGTGCCCGCACTCGTCTGACGGCGGGCACACTCCGTACCGCCCGTGGCGCGGCGGCGGCTGCCGCACCGCCGCGCCCGCGTCACCGTTCACCTTCAGGTTTCCCGCCCGGCGATGGCCGGCGAGACCGTCCACCGGTCGTGATGTATCAGGAGGAATGACTGTGCTCCCGTTGTCCTACGCACAGCGTCGGTTGTGGTTCTTGAACCGTCTGGAGGGTCCCTCGGCGACGTACAACGTGCCGGTGGTGTTGCGGTTGAACGGTGTGCCCGACCAGGTGGCCCTGGCGGCGGCCGTGTCGGACGTGGTGCGGCGGCACGAGGTGCTGCGGACGGTGTTCCCGGCGGTGGACGGCGAGCCGTATCAGCGAGTGCTCGACAGCGCCGACGCGGTGTTCGCGGTGGTGGAGTGCGCGGCGGACACCGTCGACGACCTGGTGACCGCTTTCGCGCACGAGCCGTTCGATCTCTCGGCCGATCTGCCGTTGCGGACGCGGTTGTTCACGGCCGGTCCTGACGAGTCGGTGCTGGTGCTGCTCCTCCATCATGTCGCGACCGACGGATGGTCCACGGCCCCGCTGCTGCGGGATCTGACGGCGGCGTACGAGGCACGGTCGGCGCGGCGGGCTCCCGACTGGGAGCCGCTGCCGGTGCAGTACGCGGACTACACACTCTGGCAGCGCGAGATGCTGGGCGAGGCGGACGACCCGGACAGTGTGCTGTCCGAGCAACTCGCCTTCTGGCGGGGAGCGTTGGCCGGAGCTCCGGAGGTGCTCGACCTGCCGGTGGACCGGCCGCGCCCGGCCGAACCGTCCGGTCGTGGGGATCTGGTCACGGGCTGGATCGGCGCCGATGTCCACCGGGCGCTGTCGGATGTCGCGCGGACGCGGCGAGCCAGCGTGTTCATGGTGTTGCAGACGGCGCTGGCGGCCGCGCTGTCGTCGGTGGGCGCGCGGGACGACATCGCGATCGGTTCGGCGGTCGCGGGCCGTCCGGAGGAGGAACTCAACGAGCTGGTCGGCTTCTTCGTCAACACGCTGGTGCTGCGGACGGATGTGTCCGGCGACCCGACCTTCACGGAGCTGCTGGACCGCGTACGCGAAGCCGATCTGGCCGCCTACGCACACGAGGACCTCCCCTTCGACCTGCTCGTCGAACACCTCAACCCCACACGCTCCCTCGCCCACCACCCCTTCTTCCAGATCATGCTCACCCTCCAGAACGACACCGACCCCGGCATCTCTCTCGGCGGCCTCGAAGGCATCCTCGAACCGGCCGGCCTGCGGACGGCGAAGTTCGACCTCAATGTCTTCTGCACCGAGGTACGTGACGACGGCGGCGCCGCGGCCGGTGTCGAGGTATGGCTCCAGTACGCCACCGACCTCTTCGACGAGACCACCGCACGACTGCTGCTGGACCTCTTCATCCGCGTCCTCACCGCCTTCGCCGCCGACCCGGGCACCGCCCTCTCCACCGCCACCGCACTCACCGACGAAGAACACCGGAGCCTCACCGAACGCCGCACCCGCGTCACCGAGGCCCGGGACAAGGCCGGCGCGACAGGTACGGCAGCCACCGACGAGGCCGGTGCGTCCCGCCGGTCGCTGTCGCCGCGCGCGCAGATCCTCTGCGGACTCTTCGCCGAGGTGCTCGGCCGAGAACGTATCGGCGCCGACGACAACTTCTTCCGCAATGCCGGGCATTCGCTGCTGGGCGTACGGCTGGTGAACCGCGTCCGCGCGGTACTCGGCACCGACATCGGTATCAAGGACCTCTTCCTCACACCGACACCCGCCGGCCTGGACCGACGACTCGACCAACTCACCACCACCGACACCCGCCCACCACTCCAGCCCCAGACCCGGCCCGAC
>NZ_JARBAE010000095.1:0-6603 GCF_033795305.1 Streptomyces sp. AK02-01A | reverse complement strand
TCCCCACCCGACTCCACCAACCGCCACAGATCCTCCGGCGAACCCACCCCACCCGGAAAACGGCACGCCATCGACACAATCGCGATCGGCTCATCAGAAACCGAAACCACCGAGGCGGAAGAGGTGAGCAGCGCGGAGGACTCGTCGACCGCTCCCTCCCCGGTCACCTGGCCGCGCAGGTGGTCGGCGAGGGCCGCCGGGCTGGGATGGTCGAAGACGAGCGTGGTCGGGAGGCGCAGTCCGGTGACGGCGATCAGCCGGTTGCGGAGTTCCACCGCCGTCAGGGAGTCGAAGCCGAGCGCCTTGAACGCCTGGTTGACGGCCACGCCGTCGTCATCGGAGTGACCGAGCACGGTGGCGATCTGCTTGCGTACGAGGTCGAGCACCGCCGTCTCGCGTTCGGACGCGGGCAGCGCCGCCATCCGCCGGCCCCAGGACGCCGCCGTGCCGCCGTCGCCGACCCCCTGGGCCACCCGCCGTACGGGCGTCCTGACGAGGCCGCGGAAGAGGGACGGAACCGCGTTGTCGGCGCTCTGTGCACGGTGGGAGGCCAGGTCGAGCCGGGCAGGGACGAGCAGCGCGTCGTCGCGCGTGAGCGCGGAGTCGAAGAGCGCGAGCGCCTGGTCCGAGGGGAGCTGGGCCACTCCGGCACGGGCCATGCGCGCCACGTCCGCGCTGTCGAGGTGGCCGGTCATTCCGCTGGCGTCGGCCCACAGACCCCAGGCGAGGGACAGTGCCGGGCGGCCGTTGGCGCGGCGGTGCGCGGCGAGGGCGTCCAAGAAGGCGTTCGCGGCGGCGTAGTTGGCCTGTCCGGCGTTGCCGAGGGTGGCGACGACGGAGGAGAAGAGGACGAAGGCCGAGAGGTCCGCGTCCTGGGTGAGCTCATGCAGATTCCATGCGGCATCGGCCTTGGGGCGCAGCACCATGCTCAGGCTCTCGGCGGTGAGGGCCGGGAGGGTGCCGTCGTCGAGGACGCCGGCCGTGTGGACGACACCGGTCAGCGGATACTCGGCCGGGACGGAGGCGAGCAGCGCCGCCAAAGCCTCCCGGTCCGCCACATCACAAGCCTCGACCCTCACCTCCGCACCCAACGAACCCAACTCGTCCCGCAACTCCACAGCACCCGGCGCCTCAATACCCCGCCGACTGACCAGCAAAAGACGACGCACCCCATGCCCCACCACCACATGACGCGCGATGAGAGCACCCAACGACCCCGTACCACCGGTCACCAGCACCGTGCCTCCGGCGCCGAAAACCTCTCCGCCCGGCGTGCCGGACTCGGTTCCGGTCGAGGTGGTGGTGCGGGCCAGCCTCGGGACGAGTATCTCCCCCTCACGGAGCGACAATTGTGGCTCGTCCGTCGCGAGAGCGGACGGGATCGCCTCGGCCGATGCCTCGCTCCCATCGACGTCAAGCAGCACGAACCGGCCCGGATGTTCGGACTGCGCGGCACGCAGCAGCCCCCACACCGCCGCTGCGGCCAGGTCGGGGACGTCCTCGCCATGGCGGGTGGCCATCGCGTGGTGGGTGACGACGGCCAGACGTGTCGCACCGGTCCGCTCGTCCGCCAGCCATGTCCGCACGGTGGCCAGTACCTCTTCGAGGACGGCGCGCGGCTGCGCCTCGGGGGTGCTCCGGGGGCAGGGCAGCAGCACCGTACGCGGCGGCGCTCCCCCCGTGTCCGCCGAGCCGAAGGTGTCCAGCAGAGCTGCCAGATCCGGGTGTACGGAGGCGCCGAACGCTTCTGGTACGACAAGTGTCCCGCCGACAGAGCCGAGGAGCGCCACGACCTGTGCGCCCGCGGCCGTTTCCGGCGCGGTGTGCGGTGCGTCCAGCGGCACCCAGTCCACGCGGTGGAGATCGCGCTCCACTGCCGTGCGGCCGGCCGCGGCCAGTTGTCCGGCGGCGACCGGGCGCAGGACGAGCGATTCCACCGTGGCGACAGGCGCGCCGGCGGCGTCGGCGGCCAGGATGCGCACGCCGTCCCGGCCGGCCGGGGAGAACCTCACCCGCAGGCTGCGGGCGCCGGTGGCCAGCAGCCGTACGCCGTCCCAGGCGAAGGGCAGCAGGGGTCCTGGTGTCTCCGTATCCGTCCGCGCGCTGTCCTCCCGCATCACGATGGCGTGCAGTGCGGCGTCCAGCAGCGCCGGGTGGAGCCCGAACCGCTCGGCGGTGTCGTGTTGTTCCTCGGCGAGCCGCACCTCGGCGAAGACCTCGTCTCCGCGCCGCCACAGTGCGGTGAGGCCCTGGAAGGACGGGCCGTACTCGTAGCCCTGGGCGGCGAGTCGCGGGTAGCGGGCGTCGAGGTCGACGGCCTGTGCTCCCTCGGGCGGCCAGGTCGCCAGATCGCCGTGGGCCTGTGCGCTCTCCTCCGACGGTGTCCCGTCCGTCGCGGCGCCGGATGCCAGGAGGGCCGTCGCATGTCGCGTCCAGCGGTGCTCGTCCTCGCCACCCGGGGTGGCAGCCATCGGCCGGGCGTAGACCCGCAGCCCGCGCCGGCCGCTGTCGTCCGGTCCGTCCACGACGAGTTGAAGCTGGATGTCTCCCTGTTCCGGCAGGACCAGCGGCGCCTCCAGCGTGAGATCGTCCACCCGGTCGCTGCCGCACTCGTCCGCGGCGCGCAGCGCCATCTCGACGAAGGCGGTGCCCGGAAGCAGCACGGTGCCGAACACCGCGTGGTCGGCGAGCCAGGGGTGGCTGCGCAGCGAGAGCCTGCCGGTGAGCAGCAGTCCGCCGCCGTCGGCGCCGTCGGCGAGCCCGACCAGTGCGGTGAGCAGGGGGTGGTCGGCGGCGCCGAGCCCGGCGCCGGACACATCGCCGGTGCGGGCGGGGGTACGCAGCCAATAGCGGTCGCGCTGGAAGGCGTAGGTGGGCAGATCCACGGGGTCGGCCGGACCCGCCGTGCCGGGGATCCGCGACCAGTCCACCGGCACGCCGGCGGTGTGCGCGGTGGCGACGCTCGTCAGGAAGCGCCGCCAGTTCCCCTCGTCGCGGCGCAGCGAGCCGACAACCACCGCCGCCGAGGGTTCGTCGGTCTCGCCGTCCTGGACCGTGCCCGACCCGAGGACGTCGTCGATCGTCTCCTGAATGCCCATGGTGAGCACCGGGTGCGGGCTGGACTCGATGAAGGCGGTGTAGCCGTCGGCGGCGAGCGACCGTACCGCCTTCTCCAACTGGACCGTATTGCGGAGGTTCCGGTACCAGTAGTCGGCGTCGAGCACCGCCGTGTCGATCGGCTCTCCTTCGAGGGTCGAGTAGAACGCGACGGACGAGGAGCGCGGCGCGAGCCCGGCGAGCGTCTCCAGAAGTTCCTCGCGGATCTCTTCGACATGGGCCGAGTGTGAGGCGTAGTCCACGGCGATGGTGCGCGCTCGCACGCCCTCGTCGCGGCAGTCCCGCACCAGCTCCGCGAGCGCCGCCGGGTCGCCGGACACCACGGTCGCCGTCGGACCGTTGACCGCGGCCACCGAGAGCCGGTCGCCCCACCGCGTGAGCCGTTCGGCCACCTCGGCCGGCGGCAGCGGGATGGAGCCCATCCCTCCCTTGCCCGCCAGTGCGCCGATGGCCCGGCTCCGCAGCGCCACCACCTTCGCGGCGTCGTCGAGGCTCAGCGCCCCGGCGACGCAGGCGGCCGCGATCTCGCCCTGCGAGTGGCCGACCACCGCCGCCGGCCGTACGCCGACCGACTGCCAGACGGCGGCCAGCGACACCATCACCGCGAACAGCGACGGCTGGACCACATCCACCCGGTCGAAGCCGGGCGCGCCGGACGACCCGCGCAGGACCTCGGTCAACGACCAGTCCACATAAGGGGAGAGCGCCTGTTCGCAGGCTTCGACGCGCTGCCGGAACACCGCGTTGGTGTCCAGCAGCTCCACGGCCATACCGTCCCACTGCGACCCCTGGCCGGGGAAGACGAAAACGGTCCTGCCGGGGGCGGACGCCTGTCCTTCGATACCGCCGGCGGACTCCGCGGCGGCGAGTTCGCCGAGCCCGTCGAGGAGTGCGGCGCGGTCCCCTCCGATGACGACGGCGCGGTGGTCGAACGGCGCGCGGGTGGTGGCGAGCGCATGGGCCACATCCGCCGGGCGCAGTTCCGGTGCGTTCTCCAGGTGCTCCTTGAGACGCTGCGCCTGGGCGCGCAACGCGGTACGGCTCTTGGCCGAAAGCAGCCACGGGAGAGGGCTGCCGTCAGGAGCGTCATCGACGGCAGGCGGCTGGGCGGGGGCCTGCTCGGTCTCCGGCGAGGGAGCCAGTGCGGGAACCGGTACGAGGGCCGGCCCGGCGGAGTCCGCCGGCGCCTGCTCCAGAATGACGTGCGCGTTGGTCCCGCTGATACCGAACGAGGACACCGCGGCCCTCCGCGGCCGTCCCGGGGCGCTCTCCGGCCACGGCACGGCCTCCGTCAGCAGTTCGACCGCACCCGCCGACCAGTCCACGTGCGGCGACGGCTCATCGACATGCAGCGTCCTGGGCAGGACGCCGTGCCGCATCGCCATCACCATCTTGATGACGCCGCCGACCCCCGCCGCCGCCTGGGCGTGCCCGATGTTGGACTTCAACGACCCGAGGAGCAAGGGCTGTTCGCCGTCCCGCTGCTGCCCGTACGTGGCCAGCAGCGCCTGTGCCTCGATCGGGTCGCCCAGTCGTGTGCCGGTTCCGTGGGCCTCCACCGCGTCCACATCCGCCGCCGACAGCCGGGCACTGGCCAGGGCCTGACGGATCACCCGTTCCTGCGAAGGACCGTTGGGCGCGGTCAGACCGTTGCTCGCGCCGTCCTGGTTGATCGCGCTGCCCCGCACCACGGCAAGCACCCGGTGGCCGTTGCGGCGCGCGTCCGACAGCCGCTCCAGGGCCAGCATGCCCACCCCCTCGGCCCACGCCGTACCGTCGGCGCCGGCCGCGAACGCCTTGGCCCGGCCGTCCGCCGCCAGCCCCCGCTGCCTGCTGAACTCCACGAACATCCCGGGCGTCGCCATGACGGCAGCGCCGCCGGCCAGGGCTATGCCGCACTCTCCCTGGCGCAGCGCCTGCGCCGCGAGGTGCAGGGCGACCAGGGACGATGAGCAGGCGGTGTCGACCGTCACCGCCGGCCCCTCCAGGCCGAGGGTGTAGGAGATACGGCCGGAGGCGACGCTCGCGGTGCTGCCGGTGAGCAGATACCCCTCGTACCCCTCGGCGGTTTCGTGCAGCCGCGGCCCGTAGTCCTGGGACATCGCGCCGACGAAGACGCCCGCGGCGACTCCACGCAGCGCGGAGGGGTCGATTCCGGAGCGTTCCAGGGCTTCCCAGGAGGTCTCCAGCAGCAGCCGCTGCTGTGGGTCCATGGCCGCCGCCTCGCGGGGCGAGATCCCGAAGAACGCGGGGTCGAACTCGTCGGCCCGGTGCAGAAACCCGCCGTGCCGCGCGTAGGTCTTGCCGGGACGTCCCGGCACCGGGTCGTAGAGGTCGTCGATGTCCCAGCCACGGTTGCCGGGAAGCTCGGAGATCGCGTCCTGCTCGTCGGCGACCAGACGCCACAGGCCCTCAGGAGAGGCCACTCCTCCGGGGTAACGGCAGGCCATACCGATAATCGCTATGAGATCGTCCGAGGTGTTCGGCATGCCGCCGGCCGGCAGCCGCACGGCGGGGTCGTCGCTGCCGAGAAGCTCGCGGCGGATGTGCCGGGCGAGCGCGCCGGGGCTCGGGTGATCGTAGATGAGCGTCACGGAGAGTCGTAGCCCGGAAGCCGCGTTGACGCGGTTGGTGAACTCGACGGCGCTCAGCGAGTCGAAGCCCAGTTCCTTGAACGACTGCTCCGCGTCGACGGCGTTCGAGAGATGCCCGAGAACAATGGCCACATTCGTGCGCACCAACTCCAGCAGGAGGCGCTCCTGCTCGGCCTCGCTCTCCCCCGCGAGCCGCTGGGCGAGCAGTGCGGCGGACGACATCTGCTCATCGGTGTCGCTCTCGGCCTCTTCCGTGGCGACTGCGGCCGAAGAGACTGAGAGCGGCGCCGGGGCATGGGCGGTGTCGAGCCAGTAGCGGCGGCGTTGGAAGGCGTAGGTGGGCAGGTCGACGGGGCGGCGGGCAGCCACCGGACCGAAAACCGCCGCCCAGTCGAGTGCGAGGTCGGTGTGGACATGCAGTGCACCCAGCGCCGAGATCACCGCCTGCGCCTCCGAACCATCCTTGCGCAGCGACGGCACGAAGACCTTGTCCTCGCCTTCGACACCCGCCTGGGCCAGCGCCGCCAAAGTGGCATCCGGACCCAGCTCAATAAACGTCCCCACACCCTCACCTTCGAGAGTCCGGACGGCCTGGTGGAAGAGAACCGCGTTACGGGCATGGGCCGCCCAGTAGTCGACCGAGGACAGCTCCTCGGCCGTCGCCAGCTCACCCGTCAACGTCGAAACAATCGGAATCGTCGGCGCGGAAAACTCCAACTCGCCCGCTATGGAACGGAATTCATCGAGCATGCCGTCCATCAGAGGCGAATGGAACGCATGACTGACCGTCAGACGACGCGTCTTACAACCCGCCTCCGCCAGCCGGCCCGCCACCTCCAGCACCGCACCCTCTACACCCGAAATCACCGTCGACGACGGACTGTTCACCGCC
>NZ_JARBAE010000094.1:0-6859 GCF_033795305.1 Streptomyces sp. AK02-01A | reverse complement strand
AACCACACCCCACGACTCCCACAACCGGAACAACGCCACCTCCACCGCAAACAACCCCGGCTGCGTAAACCCCGTCTCATGCACCACCCCACCACCAACCGCCTCACCCAACGGAAGCCCCAGCAACCCGTCGAACGCCGCACCCACCGCATCAAACGCCTCAGCGAACACCGGGAAAGACGCATACAACCCACGCCTGCCAACCGCGCCCCGCACCACCGAAGCCGACGGCTCACCGCGCTCCAGAGACTTCAGCCCGGCCAGGAATCCCTCGCGGTCCCCGGACAGGACGACGGCCCGATGGGCGAAGGCCGCACGCGTGGTCGCGAGGGACAAGGCGATGTCGGACGGGCGTAGTTCAGCGTCCCCGGTTACGTGTTCACAGAGCCGTTCGGCCTGGCCGGCCAGGGCCGGACCGCTCCTGGCGGACAGCACCCACGGCAGCACGCCACTCGGAGCGACCGCGTCGGACTCCTCCTCCGATGTCGCCTCTTCGACCGGCGCCTGTTCGAGGATGACGTGGGCGTTGGTGCCGCTGATGCCGAAGGAAGACACCGCCGCCCGACGCGGACGGTCCGTCTCCGGCCACTCCCGCGCCTCCGTCAGCAACTCAACAGCCCCCGCTGACCAATCCACATGCGGCGTCGGCTCATCCACATGCAACGTCCTCGGCAACACACCATGCCGCATCGCCAACACCATCTTGATGATCCCCGCCACACCCGCCGCAGCCTGCGTATGACCGATATTCGACTTCACCGAACCCAGCCACAAAGGCCGCCCCGGAGCACGCCCCTGCCCATACGTCGCCAGCAACGCCTGCGCCTCGATCGGATCACCCAGCTTCGTGCCCGTACCATGCGCCTCCACCGCGTCCACATCACCCGCCGACAACCCCGCACCGGAAAGGGCCTGCCGGATCATGCGCTCCTGGGAGGGGCCGTTGGGCGCGGTCAGCCCGTTGCTCGCGCCGTCCTGGTTGACGGCGCTGCCACGGACGACGGCGAGTACGGGATGGCCGTGGCGGCGCGCGTCCGCGAGGCGTTCGACGAGAAGGAGGCCGATGCCCTCGCCCCAGCCGGTGCCGTCCGCGGCGGCGGCGAAGGACTTGCAGCGGCCGTCGGGAGCGAGGCCGCGCTGGCGGCTGAACTCGATGAAGGTGCCCGGTGTCGCCAGTACCGTCACCCCGCCGGCCAGGGCGAGTTCGCACTCACCGTTGCGCAGTGCCTGGATGGCGAGGTGCAGGGCGACCAGAGAGGAGGAGCACGCGGTGTCGACCGTGACCGCCGGTCCTTCGAAGCCGAAGGTGTACGAGATGCGACCGGAGGCGACGCTTCCGGCGCTGCCGTTGCCCAGGAAGCCCTCCAGGTCTTCGGGTGCCTTGCGCAGTCGGGTGGCGTAGTCGCCGTACATCACTCCGGCGAAGACGCCGGTCCGGCTGCCCTTGAGCGTGGCCGGGTCGATGCCGGCCCGTTCGACCGCTTCCCAGGATGCCTCCAGAAGCAGCCGCTGCTGCGGGTCCATGGCCAGCGCCTCGCGCGGGCTGATGCCGAAGAACCCGGGGTCGAAGCGGTCGGCGTCGTGCAGGAACGCGCCCTCGCGGGCGTACGTCTTGCCGATGCTGTCGGGGTCGGGATCGTAGAGCTCCGCCACATTCCAGCCGCGCCCCTCGGGGAAGCCGGACACCGCGTCGGTGCCGTCGGCGACAAGCTGCCACAGCTCGTCCGGTGAGGTCACTCCGCCGGGGTAGCGGCAGCTCATCCCCACGATGGCGATGGGCTCCCGTCGCTCGGACTCGACCTCTTGGAGCCGGCGTCGGGTCTGGTGCAGATCGGCCGTGACCCATTTCAGGTAGTCGACGAGCTTCTCTTCGTTCGGCATTCGGGGTTCATCTCCTCAAGCCCGTGTCAAACCAGGGTCAGCGCGAGTTGCTGCGGCCGAGTTCGTTGTCGATGAAGTCCAGGATCTCGGCGGTGGACGCCGATTCGATCTGGTCGGCCACACCGTCCGCTTCGCCCGGCGCGCCGCCGTGGGCCGCGGTGAGAGTCGCCGTCAGCGATTGCAGACGCTGGACGACCTGGACTCGTACATCCGGTCCGTCGGTGCCGGACGCGGCGTCGGCCGGGCCGTCGGTGGAGGCGGCCAGCGAGGCCAACGAGGCTTCCAGAGCGTCGAGTTCGGCCAGTACGGAGGCGGCGGGGGTGGTCGGTGCCGGCGCGATGCCGGCGAGGAGGTGGGCGGCGAGCGCGGTCGGGGTCGGATAGTCGAAGACGAGCGTGGCGGGCAGTCGCAATCCGCTGAGCGCGTTGAGTCGGTTGCGGAGTTCGACGGCCATGAGGGAGTCGAAGCCGAGCTCCTTGAAGGCCAGGTCGGTGTCGACCAGCGCGGCCGAGGTGTGCCCCAGGATGGTGGCGACCTCGCCGCGTACCCACTCCACCACCATCGGCTGCCGCTCGGCCTCGGGGGTCGCGGCCAGTCGCTGGGCCAGCGTCCGGGCACCGGACGCCCCGCTGGCGGTGCGCCGGGCCGTGGTGCGGATCAGGCCGCGGAACAGCGCCGGAGGCACGGGCTGGGAGCGCAGCGCTGCCCGGTCGAGTTCGGCGGCGAGGGCGACAGGACGGTCGGCGGCGAGCGCCGCGTCGAGGAGTTCCAGACCTCGTTCGGAGGTCATGGAGGTGAAGCCGGAGCGCGAGATCCGGGCCAGATCCCCGGTACGCAGATGGCCGGTCATTCCGCTGGCCTGGCCCCACTGCCCCCACGCGATGGCGGTCGCCGGCAACCGCCGGCTGCGCCGGTGCTGGGCCAGCGCGTCGAGGAACGTATTGGCGGCGGCGTAGTTGGCCTGTCCGGGGCTGCCGAGCGTGCCGGCAGCCGAGGAGAAGAGGACGAACGCGGCCAGGTCCAGATCCTTCGTCAGCTCATGCAGATGCCAGGCACCATCCACCTTCGGACGCAGCACACCATCCAGGCGCTCAGGCGTCAGACCCGCGAACACACCATCATCCAGCACACCCGCCGTATGCACCACCGCCACCAACGGATGCTCCACGGGAACCGACGCCAGCAGACCCGCCACCGCAGCGCGATCCGACACATCACACGCCGCGAACACCGCCTCCGCGCCCAGTCCGGCCAACTCGGCCCGCAACTCCACAGCCCCCGGCGCCGCCGAACCACGACGGCTCACCAACAACAGACGCCGCACGCCGTGCTCCACCACCAGATGCCGCGCCACCAGACCGCCCAGCGTCCCCAACGCACCCGTCACCAACACCGTCCCCTCGCCACCGACATCGAGCGTTGTCGGCGTCGTCGGCGGCGCCACGCGTGCCAGGCGGGGCACCAGCACCGTGCCGTCGCGTACGGCGATCTGCCCGTCATCACCGGCCACGGCCGCCGGCAGGGCGGCCAGGGAGTCCACGGACTCGTCCACATCGACCACAAGGAGGCGGCCGGGGTGTTCGGACTGGGCCGAGCGCAGCAGGCCCCATACGGGCGCGAGCGCGAGGTCGCCGACCGGTTCCTCCGTCCCGGCGGCGACCGCGCCGCGCGTGACGACCACCAGTCGGGACTGCTCGAACCGGGCGTCCGCGAGCCAGGCCTGTACCGTCTCCAGCATCGCGCCGAGCGCCGCGCGCACCCGCTCGGGCACCTGGGCGTCGGACGCCTCGGATCCGCCCTCAGCGGCGGACACCCAGGGCGCGAGCACCAGATCGGGTGCCGGCGCGCCGGACTCGACGGCCTCGCCGAGCGCCGCCAGCGAGTCGTACGCGAGGACCGGCAGGGTCGGGGACAGCGCCGCGGCCAGGTCCAGTGGGCTGTCCGGTGCGCCGAGCACGGCCCAGACGCCCGCTTCCGACAGGCCCGCGTCTGCCGCCTGCGGCGCCGGGACCCAGTCCACCTGGAAGAGCGCGTCGTCGCGGCGGGTACGGGCGTCACGCTCGGCCGCCAGTTGCGCGGCCGGGATGGCGCGGGAGACCAGTGATCCGACGGTGGCGACCGGAGCGCCCTCGGCGTCGGCGATCCGCAGTGCGACGGCGTCCTCGCCGACGGGCGTCAGCCGCACCCGCAGCAGAGAGGCGCCGGTGGCGTGCAAGGACACCCCGGTCCAGGCGAACGGCAGCCGCACGCCGTCGTCCTCGGCCGCCGCGTCGTCCCGCGTGGCCTGTCCCACTCCCAGCACATGGAGCGCCGAGTCCAGCAGTGCGGGGTGGATGCCGAAGGCTCCGGCCTCGCCGACCGCTTCCTCGGGCAGCGTCACCTCGGCGTAGGTCTCCTCGCCCAGCCGCCAGGCGGCCCGCAGCCCCTGGAACAGCGGACCGTAGCCGTAGCCGCCGGCTTCCAGCCGCTCGTACCAGTCCTGCACCGGGAGCGCCTCGGCACCGGCCGGTGGCCAGACCTCCAGTCCGGATGGTGCCTCGGCGGCCCGGCCGGCCGCCGCGTCGGCCACCAGGAAACCGGAGGCATGGCGGGTCCATTCGCCGGACCCGGTGTCGTCCTGCGGGCAGGAGTGCACGGCGAACGCGCACCGTCCCGTGCCGTCGGGGCTCTCCACCTCCAACTGGAGCCGAATCGCGCCTGTTTCGGGGATCGGCAGAGGCGCGTGCAGGGTGAGTTCCTCCACGTCCGGGCAGCCGACCCGGTCTCCGGCGTGCAGCGCCAGCTCGACGAACGCGGTGCCCGGCAGGAGCACGGTGTCCAGCACGGCGTGGTCGGCCAGCCAGGGGTGCGTACGCAAGGACAGCCGTCCGGTGAGCATCAGACCGTCACGGCCCGCCGGAGTGAGCGCGGCGCCCAGCAGCGGGTGGTGGACGGGGGCGAGGCCCAGATCGCCCGCGTCGCCCGGGGCTCCGTCGTCCGTCAGCCAGAAGCTCTGGTGCTGGAAAGGATAGGTGGGCAGCTCGACGGGCCCCGCGGGGTGTCGCGCGAGCGAGCCGAAGTACGCCGCCCAGTCCACCGCCACGCCGTGGACGGACAGCTCGGCCGCCGAGACCAGGAACCGTCCGATCCCGCCTTCGTCGCGCCGCAGCGAGCCGGTCACCACCGCGGCCTCCACGGTCTCCTGGACACCTACGGTCAGTACAGGGTGTGCGCTGGACTCGACGAAGGTGCCGAACCCCTCCGCCACCAGGGTCCGTACGGCCGTCTCGAACTCGACCGTCCGACGCAGATTGCGATACCAGTAACCACCGTCCAGATCGGTCGAACCGATCCACTCACCCGTCACCGACGACAGGAACGGCACCTTCGGCGCCCGCGGCTCGACCGAGGCCAACACCTGCGCCAACTCGGCCTCGATACGCTCCACATGAGCGGAGTGCGACGCGTAGTCCACCGGAATCCGCCGGGCCCGCACGCCTTCCTCCTCGTACGCGGCCACCAAGGTGGTCACCGCCGTCGCGTCACCGGACACCACCGTGGAGCCGGGGCCGTTGACGGCGGCGACGCTCAACCCGGCTGTATCAGCGAGGCGTTGGCGTACGGTGTCGACCGGCAGCGGGATGGAGGCCATACCTCCCAGCCCCGCCAGCTCCCGGGCGATCACCTGCGAACGCAACGCCACCACCCGCGCGGCATCCTCCAACGACAACGCACCCGACACCGCGGCAGCCGCGATCTCCCCCTGCGAATGCCCCACCACCGCATCCGGCACCACACCCACCGACCGCCACAACTCCGCCAACGACACCATCACCGCCCACGAAACCGGCTGAATCACCTCCACCCGGTCCAACGCACCACCGCGCAGCATCTCGCTCAACGACCAGTCCACATAAGGCTTCAGCGCCGCCTCGCAGCGCTCGATGGACGCGGCGAAGGCCGGTGCGGAGTCGAGCAGTTCGGCGCCCATGCCGACCCACTGCGAGCCCTGGCCGGGAAAGACGAAGGCGGTACGCCCCCGGGTGTCCGTCACACTTCCAGTGATCACGCCGGGAGCTGACGTACCGAGGCTCAGCGCCTCAAGCGCGGCCAGCGCTTCCGTACGGTCCGCGGCGATGAGCACGGCCCGGTGGTCGAGGGCGGCACGCCGGGTCGCCAGCGTATGTCCGGCATCCGTGAGCGTGATCGCCCCGTCGCCGGCGAGCAGGGTGCGCAGGCGGTCGGCCTGGGCGCGCAGGGCGTCGTCGGTCTTCGCCGAGAGCAGCAGCGGTACGGGGCCCTGGTCCTCCTCGACAGCGGCACCATCGACCACCTCGACCACCGGCGCCTGTTCAAGAATGATGTGCGCGTTGGTACCGCTGATACCGAACGACGAGACAGCCGCCCGACGCGGACGATCCTCCGCCGTCTCCGGCCACTCCACTGCCTCGGACAACACCGAGACCGCGCCTGTGGACCAGTCGACATGCGGCGACGGCTCATCCACATGCAGCGTCCTCGGCAACACACCATGCCGCATCGCCAGCACCATCTTGATCACACCAGCCACACCCGCCGCAGCCTGCGTATGACCGATGTTCGACTTCACCGAGCCGAGCCACAGAGGCCGCTCGGGCGCACGCTCCTGGCCATACGTCGCCAGCAGCGCCTGCGCCTCGATCGGATCACCCAGCTTGGTGCCCGTACCGTGCGCCTCCACCGCGTCCACATCCGCCGCCGACAAACCCGCACCGGAAAGGGCCTGCCGGATCACGCGCTGCTGCGACGGACCGTTCGGCGCCGTCAGACCATTGCTCGCACCATCCTGATTGACCGCGCTCCCCCGCACCACCGCCACAACGTCATGCCCACGCCGACGCGCGTCCGACAACTCCTGCACAGCAACAGCCCCCACCCCCTAGCCCCCACAGAACCCGTCCTTTATACACCTCAGACCGTGCCGACGAAAACCATTGTTGAACACACAGGTCGAGACAAC
>NZ_JARBAE010000093.1:0-6890 GCF_033795305.1 Streptomyces sp. AK02-01A | reverse complement strand
GGTGGAGGAGGAGGACCAGGGCTTGTTCGGTGGTGTCCTCGATCTCCAGGAGTGTCGCGCGCAGCGGGAGTTCGGTGCTCAGGTCGAATATGTGGCCTGCGGCCGTGTCGACTGCCTCGGCCAGCCTGTCCTGAGTGGTACGCACGAGATCCAGCCGCGGAACGGCGTCGTCCAGCACCCGCTGGTACGGCTCGCTGTCCACCGTGTCATACACCGTACGCAGGACTTCGTGCCGGGCGACGGTGTCGGCGAGCGCCTGCGCGAGGATGTGGTGATCGAGGCGCCGGTCGAGTCGGAGGACGACGGGGATGTTGTAGGAGCGGCTGGGGCCGTCGAGTTCGTTGATGAACCAGAGTCGGCGCTGGGCGAAGGAGAGTGGGAGGAGGTCGGGCCGGGTCTGGGGCTGGAGTGGTGGGCGGGTGTCGGTGGTGGTGAGTTGGTCGAGTCGTCGGTCCAGGCCGGCGGGTGTCGGTGTGAGGAAGAGATCCTTGATGCCGATGTCGGTGCCGAGTACCGCGCGGACGCGGTTCACCAGCCGTACGCCCAGCAGCGAATGCCCGCCGAGGTCGAAGAAGTTGTCGTCCGGCCCGGCCGAGGGCAGACCGAGGACCTCGGCGAAGAGTCCGCAGAGAATCTGCGCGCGCGGTGACAGAGTCCCGCGTGTCCCGGCGGAGATGCCGACGGTGACTGTCGCGCTGTCCCTGTTCCTGGCCTCGGTGACGCGGGTGCGGCGTTCGGTGAGGCTCCGGTGTTCTTCGTCGGTGAGTGCGGTGGCGGTGGAGACAGTGGTGCCCGGGTCGGCGGCGAAGGCGGTGAGGACGCGGATGAAGAGGTCCAGCAGCAGTCGTGCGGTGGTCTCGTCGAAGAGGTCGGTGGCGTACTGGAGCCACACCTCGACACCGGCCGCGGCGCCGCCGTCGTCGGTCAACTCGACGCAGGAAGCGCTCAGATCGAACTTCGCCGTGTCCAGGCCGGCCGGTTCGAGGATGCCTTCGAGGCCGCCGAGAGGGACGCCGGGGTCGGTGTCGTTCTGGAGGGTGAGCATGATCTGGAAGAAGGGGTGGTGGGCGAGGGAGCGTGTGGGGTTGAGGTGTTCGACGAGCAGGTCGAAGGGGAGGTCCTCGTGTGCGTAGGCGGCCAGATCGGCTTCGCGTACACGGTTCAGCAGTTCGGCGAAGGTCGGATCGCCGGACACATCCGTCCGCAGCACCAGCGTGTTGACGAAGAAGCCGACCAAGTCGTCCAACGCCTCGTCGGACCGTCCCGCCACCGGGGTGCCGATGGCGATGTCCTCGCCGGCGCCGGTGCTCGACAGCGCCGCCGCGAACGCCGCCTGCACCACCATGAACAGGCTCGCCTGCCGAGCCTCGCCGAACTCCCGCAGCCGCTGGTGCACACCGGCCTCAATACGCGAGGTCACCGTCTCGCCGCGATAGGAGGGCTCGGCGGGACGCGGCCGGTCCGTCGGTACGTCCAGGATCTGCGGCAGGCCCTCCAGCGTGGACCGCCAGAAGCCGACCTGCCGCGACAGCAGACTCGTCTTGTCGTCCGCGTCGCCCAGCATCTCGCGCTGCCAGAGCGTGTAGTCCGCGTACTGCACCGGCAGCGGCTCCCAGTCGGGAGCCCGCCGCGCCGACCGTGCCTCGTACGCCGCCGTCAGATCCCGCAGCAGCGGACCCATCGACCATCCGTCGGTCGCCACATGATGGAGGAGCAGCACCAGCGCCGACTCGTCAGGACCGGCGACGAACAACCGCACGCGCACCGGCACATCGACCGGCACATCGAATGTCTCGTCCGTGAACGCGGTCACCAGGTCGTCGACGGTGTCCGCCGCGCACTCCACCACCGCGAACACTCCGTCGGCGCTGTCGAGCACCCGCTGATACGGCTCGCCGTCCACCGCCGGGAACACCGTCCGCAGCACCTCGTGCCGCTCCACCACGTCCGACACGGCCGCCGCCAGGGCCACCTGGTCGGGCACACCGTTCAACCGCAACACCAGCGGCACGTTGTACGTCGCCGAAGGACCCTCCAGACGGTTCAGAAACCACAGCCGACGCTGTGCGAAGGACAGCGGCACCCGGTCCTCGTCCGGCACCGGATCCTCGGCCGGTTCCGCCGACAGCAGGACGTCCACTCGGTCCGGCCCCCGACGAGGCGGCCGCATGGCCCGCAGCAGAGACCGGTCGATCTTGCCGGTGCTGGTGCGCGGCAGCGACCCGATCAGGCTGATCACGCCGGGCACGGCCGGCGGCGGCAGCTCGGCGGCCAGCCGTCCGCGTATCTCGGCGACGGTCAGCTCACCCACCGCGGCGACATAGGCCACCAGCCGCTTCGCACCACTCGGAAGCTCCTGCGCGACGACCGCCGCCTCCCGCACCGACGGGTGCCCGAGCAGTACGGACTCCACAGCGGCCGGGTCGATCCGATGCCCGCTGATCTTGACCTCGTCGTCCACGCGCGACACATAGCCGAGCTGACCGTCGGCGCGCAGCCGGACCAGGTCGCCCGTGCGGTACGCCGGTTCGCCGTCGAGCACGGTGAACCGGCGCGCCGTCAATTCCGTCCGGTCCAGATAGCCGCGGGCCAGGCCGCCGCCCAGCAGCCACAACTCACCGTCGACCACGGCGGCGCGCACACCCGGCAGCGGCAGGCCGATCGGCACACCGTCGCCGTGCTCGGTGGACAGATCGGCGACCGTGGCCACCACGGTCGCCTCCGTCGGACCATACGTGTTGAGCAGCCGCACGCGTCCGCCGACCGACTCGCGCCACCGTGTCACCCGCTCCGGCAGCGCGGCCTCGCCTCCGATGATCACCGTCCGCAGTGTGCCGGGAAGGCCGGCCACACCGGTGGCCACCGCGTACGCCAGCTCGTGCCAGTACGCCGTCGGCAGATCGAGCACCGTGATGCCATGTGTCACGCAACCGGCCAGCAGGCCCGGGACATCGAGCATGTCGTCGTCGCGCAGCACCAGTGTGCCGCCCGCGCACAGCGTGACAAAGATTTCCTCGACACTGGCGTCGAAGTGCAGCGGAGCGAACTGCAGCACACGGTCGTCGGCGCCGATCGCGTACCGCTCCGTCGCACCGGCGACGAAGTGAGCCAGCGCCTCATGACCGACGAGCACGCCGTTCGGAGTGCCCGTCGAGCCGGAGGTGTAGATGACATAGGCGACTCTCTCGCCGATGGCCGAGGCCGCCACCACCGCCTCACCCTGTCCGGTCAGGGCAGCCGTCGAGGGCGGGACACCGTCGCAGGCGTCCGCGAGGATCGCCTCGTTGCGGGCCGTCGGCGCGTCGGGATCCAGCGGAAGGTAGCCCGCGCCGGTCCGGAGCGCCGCCAGGATCGTCACGATCGCCTCGATGCCACGCCGTCGGCAGACCGCCACCAGTCGGCCGGGTCCCGCGCCGGCCTCGACGAGCCGCTCGGCGCGGTGCGCGACCGCCGCGTCGAGTTCGCCGTAACTCAGCCGGACGTCCGCGTGCACCAGCGCCGTCCGCCTCGGGTCCGCCGCGGTGCGCAGGGCGATCAGATCGGTCACCGGCAGCGCCGGGGCCGCCAGTGGCCCGCCGTCCAGGACGACGGACGGCTCCCGGACGTCGCGGCTTGGCTTGACATCGGTCTCTGGCACCGCGTGTCCGGTTGACGCCATCGAACTCTCTCCTGACGGGGGTCGTTAGGTCGGATGAGCCGGTGCCGGGGACAGCACCGCGGATCACTGAGCCGGTGGTCGGCGGGACACGGTGCCCGCGCCGTACATCTGCGAGAAGGCTAGGTACGGGAGCGAGGAGCGACGGGCAGTAACTGAGGCAGATTGGCCGCCACGGGTAGCTGCCGGGAGCTGCCCGTCCCATCGCACGGCGAAGGCCGTGACCAGCGGGTCACGGCCTTCGCTCACACGGCGCGGTCGGCAGGATTTCCGGAACACACTCCTCAGGACACGCCCTGGCGATGTCCCGCCGACGTATCGGTCACACTCGGCAGCCGGGCGCCCGACCTGGTACGGCGGCGCAGCGCGGGCCGGCTCTCCTCGGCGCCGTCGGCCCCGGCGCCGCCGCTCGCCAGACGCTCGGAGAGAGCGGCCACGGACGGTGCCTTGAACACATCGCGAAGAGTGATGTCCACGCCGAGCACCGAGCGCACACGGTTCACCAGCCGCACGGCGAGCAGCGAATGTCCTCCCACTCGGAAGAAGTTGTCGTCGATGCCGATGCCGGCGCCGCCGAGCAATTCGACGAACAGCCCGTGCAGGATCTCCTCGCGCGGGTCGCGCGGCTGTCGTCCGGCCGCCGCGGGCGTGTGCTCGGGAGCGGGCAGCGCCTGCCGGTCGAGTGTGCCGTCCGGAGCCAGCGGAAGCCCGTCGAGGACGACGAACACCGACGGCACCAGGTGTTCCGGCAGCACCTCGGCCGCCGCGGCCCGCAACTCCGCCTCGCTGAACACACCCCTGACGGCCGGCACCGGATAGGCCACCAGACGCCGCTCGCCCGGCTGGTCCTCGCGTACGACGACGGCCACCCGGCGGACCGACGCGTGCCGCGCGAGCACCGCCTCGATCTCGTGCGGCCGGACGCTCAGCCTCCGGATCGTCGGCGGGCCGTCGGCGCGGCCCAGGACACGCAGCTCACCCGCCGCGTCCCAGCTCGCGGCCTCGCCGGTGCGGTACATACGGGCTCCGTCCTCGCCGAGCGGATCGGCCACGAACGCCGCCGCCGTGGCGCCCGGCCGCCATGGATGGCCGTCGGCCAGGACCGCGCCGGAGAGATACAGCTCGCCGACGACACCGACCGGTACCGGGCGCAGGCGCTCGTCGAGCACCTGGCACCGCCGCTCGCCGGTGGGCGGACCGACCGGGACGACGAGCCCGGCCGGCGCCGCGTCGATCCGATGGCCATGGGCGAGAGCGGCGCCTTCGACCGGCGCGTATCCGTGGACCAGGCGCACATGGCCGAACAGCCGCCGGGCGCGGGCGAGATGCCCGACCGACGGCGGCTCGCCTCCGGTGAACACCTGACGCAGCCGGCCGAACGCCTCCGGATGGTCGTCCACCAGGACGCTGAACAGTCCGGCGGGCAGGAAAGCCGTCGTCACACCATGAGCGACGACCAGCGAGGCGACCTGCTTCGGCCGCGCGCCCGCGCCCTGTCCCAGCACACAGGACGATCCGGACAGCAGGGCTCCCCAGAACTCCAGGGTGAACACACCGGAGGAGACCGGTGCGCACTGCAGCCACACTCGCCGCGCACCGGACTCCGCGACATCCTGACCGGTGACCGATGCTACGACGGCCCGGTGCGAGACCAGCACCGCCTTCGGCTCGACCGTCACGCACGCCGCGTCGCCGGGACTGCCCGGCAGCGACAGATCGCCGGACGCGCCGGAGACGTCGGAGCCGGTGCCGTACTCGGAGTCCATCGGGATCACGCGCGCGGGGCGGGCCGCGCCGAGACGGTCCGCCGTCGGTCCGGCATCGGAGATCAGCGCGGAGAGGCCCGTGTCGTGGGCCGCCGAGGCCAGCCGTGTGTCGTCGGACGCGGGATCGAGCACCGCGTAGGCGGCGCCGCTCTTGAGCGTGGCGAGCACCGCCACCGCCAGCGGGATGCCCGGTTCCAGAAGAACGCCGACGATGTCTCCGCGCCGCACTCCTTGTCCGACCAGGCGGCGGGCGAGGCGGTTGGCGGCCGTGTTGAGCCCGGCGTAGGACATCGTCCGCTCGCCCGCGATCAGCGCGACGGCGTCCGGGACCAGCGCGGCCCGCTCCTCGAAGAGCTCCGTGATCCGGACGTCGGGCGCCGGGCCGCCGCCAGGGTTGAAGGCGAGCACCGCGCGGCGCTCGTCGGGTGAGAGGAGAGCGATGTCCCGGACGCGCTGCCGGGGATCGGCGGCGACCTCCTGGAGTACGCGGACGAGCCGGCTGGTGATGAGCCGCGCGGTGGCCGGGTCGAAGAGATCGGTGGCGTACTCAAGGACACCGCCGAGCCCTTCGCGGGCGCCATGGACATTCTGATGTTCGGTGACGGCCAGCGTGAGATCGAACTTGGCGCGTCCGGTCTCGAAGAGGATGTCGGTTCCGGACAGCGGGGAGGGGACGGGGTCGGTTGGCGCCGCGTTGTGCAGCATGAGCATGACCTGGACGAGTGGGTGGTGCGCGGTGGAGCGGTCCGGGTTGAGGTGCTCGACGAGACGGTCGAAGGGCACGTCCTGGTGGGCGTAGGCAGTCAGATCCGTCTCGCGTACGCGGGCCACCAGTTCGGCGAAGGTGGGGTTGCCGGAGGCGTCGGTGCGCAGGACGAGGGTGTTGACGAAGAAGCCGACCAGGTCGTCCAGTGCGGAGTCGGAGCGCCCGGCCTCGACGGTGCCGATCGGCAGGTCGTCGCCGGCGCCGAGCCGGGAGAGCGTGACGGCCAGCGCGGCCTGGAGCACCATGAACATCGTCGCGCCGTTCTCCGCGGCGATTCGCGCCAGCCCGTCGTGAAGGCCGGCGTCGAGCTGGAACGGCTGCACCGCGCCGGTGTGTGTGGGTGTGGCGGGTCGTGGGCGGTCGGTGGGGAGTTCGAGGACGGGTGGTGCGTTGTGGAGTGTGGTGTGCCAGTGGTGGAGTTGGCGGTTGAGGAGGCTGTTGGGGTCGTTTTCCTGGCCGAGGAGGTGGTGTTGCCAGAGGGTGTGGTCGGCGTATTGGACGGGGAGGGGTGTCCAGGTGGGGGTGTGGCCGGTGTGGCGGGCGGTGTAGGCGGTGGTGAGGTCGTTCATGAGCGGGGTGAGGGACCAGCCGTCGGCGGCGATGTGGTGGAGGAGGAGGACCAGGGCTTGTTCGGTGGTGTCCTCGATCTCCAGGAGTGTCGCGCGCAGCGGGAGTTCGGTGCTCAGGTCGAATATGTGGCCTG
>NZ_JARBAE010000092.1:0-7474 GCF_033795305.1 Streptomyces sp. AK02-01A | reverse complement strand
AGTACCGCTTCGTGTACTTGCTTGCCACCTGGTCACTGCTTCCTCTGGAACCATTCTGATCCCAGTCTCCAGGTGTCCACGATCAAGGGGAAGCTTCACCGCGGCCAGCCACGTGCGCACCAACATCACCGCCAGCGGCACCCCACATGACCGCGTCCGCTCCACAGCCACCACCTTCGATGCCTACGGCATGCCGGTAGCCGTCGAGGACAAGGGCGACGACTCCGTTCCCGGGGACGAGACCTGCACCCGCACCACCTACGCCCGCAACGACACAGCGGGTATCAACTCCCTCGTCTCCCGAACCCAGGTCGTCGCCAACCCGTGCTCGACACCCACCGCAGACCTCGACCTGCCGACCGATTCCACGCGTCCCGGAGATGTTGTCTCCGACACCGCGACCTCGTACGACTCCAAGATCTACAAGGCCGCGCAGATCCCCACCAAGGGCGAGGCCCAGTGGATGGGACGGGCCAAGGGCTACACAACGGACGGCACCCCGAGCTGGCAGCAGATCGCCGTCACCGACTACGACACCCTGGGCCGCCCGACAGTACTCAAGGACACCAACAACCTCACTACGGCCACCACCGTCTACACGCCTACAGCAAGCGGACCGCTGACCAAGAGCACCGTCACCAACGCTCTCAGCCAGACCACCACCACACTGGTCGATCTCGCCTCCGGTGCCCCCACCAAGGTCACCGACCCCAATGGCAAGATCACCGAGTCCGAGTACGACAGCCTCGGCCGCGTCACCAAGGTCTGGCTGCCCAACCGCCTCAAGGTCCTGAGCGCCTCACCCAATTACGTGTACGCGTACAAGGTCACCAACGCGTCCATGTCCTGGGTGTCCACCGGCACCATCAACGGCGACGGATCCAAATACAACACCACCTACGAGTTCTACGACTCCCTGCTGCGTCCCCGGCAGACACAGACCCCCTCTCCGGTCGGCGGTCGGCTCATCACTCTGAATCTCTATGACGACCGGGGTCTGGCGGTCAGCCAGCAGTCAGACATCTGGGACAACACCTCCGCCCCGTCCGCCACCCCGGTGCAGACCGACGCCGGTCAGGCACCGATTCAGACGGACACCACTTACGACGGTGCGGGCCGCGCTTACCAGCAGGTCACGAAAACCCGCAACGTCACCCGGTGGACCATCAACTCCACGTACACCGGTGACACGGTTACCACCTCCGCTCCAACGGGCGGACAGGCAACAGCAGTGGTCACCAACGCTCTGGGGCAGACCACCGAACGCCGCGAATACGGCGGAGCGAACCCTACCGGCACCGAATTCACGACCACCGGCTACACCTACACACCCGCAGGACAGCAGAAGGCCGTCACCGGGCCCGACCAGGCCACCTGGTCCTACACCTATGACCTGTTCGGACGCCAGATCAGCTCCACCGACCCGGACAAGGGCACCAGCACGACCACCTACGACAGCCTCGACCGGATCGCGGACACCACCGACGCCGAGAACAAGAAGCTGCTGTACGGCTACGACGACCTCGGCCGCAAGACCGCCGAGTGGCAGAAAGACAAGGCGGACTCCAACCAGCTCGCGGCCTGGACCTTCGACACCCCGGCCAAGGGACAGCCTGCTACCTCCGTGCGTTACGACGGAGGCCTGACCGGCAAGGCGTACACACAGAAGGTCACCTCTTACGACAACCTCTACCACGTCACCGGCAGCCAGCTGACTCTCCCGGACAGCGATCCGCTTGTTGCCGCCGGTGTGCCCAAGACTCTGGTCTCCAGCGCCTTCTACAACCTGGACGGCACCGTCGACCAGGCCACCCAGCCCGGCGTCGGCGGCCTACCCACGGAGACGGTCGAGTACAGCTACAACGCCACCGGCCAGCAGCTCACCTCCGTAGGAACCACTGGTTACGTCCTGGGAGCCGCTTTCTCCCCCCAGGGCGACCTGGCCCAGCTGACGCTGGGAACGGACCGCACCAGCTCGGCGAAGAAAGCGTTCCTGAACTACGAGTACGAACCTGGCACTCGCCGGCTGACCCGCTCCTACGTCACCGACGATGTCCACGGCTATATGCCGCAAGAACTCAAGTTCGCCCAGGACGACGCCGGCAACGTCACCTCCATCTTCGACGCCACCACGCAGGGCGGCACCGCCAAGGCCGACTACCAGTGCTTCACCTACGACGGCCATCGTCGGCTCACCGAAGCCTGGACGCCCAAGGCCCCGGACTGTGCCACCAACGGCCGCACCACCTCCAACATCGACGGCCAGGCGCCCTACTGGACCTCCTACACCTACGGCACCAGCGGCCAGCGCAAGACCGAAACCCAGCACGCCACCGCCGGTGACACCACCACCACCTACACCCACGGCACCACCGGCCAGCCCCACCCCCTGACCACGACCACCACCGGCTCCAAGACGAACAACTACGCCTACGACAAGACCGGCAACACCACTCAGCGCCCCGGACCCACTGCCACCCAGAACCTGACCTGGAACACCGAGGGGCAACTCGCCACCACCACCGAAGGCACCAAGCAGACCACCAACCTCTACGACGCGGACGGCCAGCTCCTCATCCGCCGCGACAACGGCGACGGCGACACCACCCTCTATCTCGATGGAGAAGAAGTCCGCCTGACCGTCAAGGGCACCAGCAAAACCCTCACCGGTACGCGCTACTACACCGCCAACGGCCAGACCATCGGCGTACGCACCGCCACCACGGGAATTACCGGAACCAAGCTCGTCTTCCTCGCCGGCGACCACCACGGCACCTCCAGCCTCGCCCTCGAAGCCGGCACATACGCCCTCACCAAGCGCTACACCACCCCCTTCGGCGCTCCTCGCGGCACCAGCCCCACCGCGTGGCCCGACGACAAGGCCTTCCTCGGCAAACCCGCCGACACCACCACAGGCCTCACCCACATCAGCGCCCGCGAATATGACCCGGGCATCGGTCAATTCATCAGCGTCGACCCCCTCCTCACCCTTGACCAGCACCAATCCCTCAACGGCTACGCCTACGCCAACAACACCCCCGTCACTTCTGCTGACCCCACCGGCATGTGGATTGATGACGGCACCGGACACAGCGAACCCAGGAGCGACGGGGGCCCCGCTGGCCCCGCAAGCCCAACCCCCGGCATATCCGGCGGAGGCCCCGTAGGGGGCAGCAATGGCACCGCCGACGGAAACAGTGACAACGGAGATGATGGCGGTTGTGGTTTCTTTGATCTCAAGTGTGGCGCAAACCAGCTTCTCGGGGGCGGAAAGAAACTCTTCGACACGTTCAATGAGGGTTTCTATGGAATCGTGAGGAACGGCGCTGACTCCGTCTCGTACGTTGCATGGGCTTGGGATTCAGATTGTTGGAATGGCGGGGCCGGAGCCCAGGGTTGTGACTACGGAAGCGAGTACGATAATTGGCTCGCAGGGCAGGGAATAAATACTTCGAGTGACACATACCAACTCTCGGGATTTGTGTTCTCTGTGGCGATCGCTCACAAAGGGGCTGTGAAGGGCCGCAGTGTTGGCGGATGCAGCTTTGACTCCGAGACGCCTGTGCTCCTAGAAGACGGAAAAACGAAAAGAATCGACGAAATCAGCGTTGGTGACAAGGTGGAGGCTGCCGACCCTAAGAATGGCGAACATGAGGGGCCTCGCACCGTAACTGCAACATTTGTCAACCATGATGATGATTTGGTTGACCTGACTCTCCGCCTCGAAAACGGGAAAACGGCCAAGCTTCAAACAACTTCACGCCACCCTTTCTGGGACGACACCACCCGCACCTGGAAGCCAGCCGGCGAGCTCGTCCCGGGCCACACCCTCAACACGCCCACTCAGGGCCACGTTCGGGTCGTGGACGCGCGGGACCGGTCAGGCGCTGCGGACATGTACAACCTCACCGTCGATGAGCTCCACACGTACTATGTACTCGCTGGGACAACTCCAGTTCTCGTGCACAATACGTGCGGACCGGGGATCTCGACGCGAACCGAGAAGGCTGGTGATATCGGTAAATACACCGAGGGGGAGAAGACCCGGGATCCAGCGTCGCAGTGGTATCACGAGGAGCTGAGCAATGAAGAACTTCTGGATGGGATCAACAACCCTGGTGAAGGAGACGGACTCCTCGTCTCGCGCGACGGCACGATCCTTGGGGGGCATCACCGTTGGGACGAACTCCAAACGAGAGTCAGAGACGGGCGCATTGACCCAGGTACACCAATACGCATTGACGTCTACGACCCGGAGTAGTGCCTGATGCCTCTGATTCATTCGACCGACCCCGACTTTCGCGTGTGTCAGATCAGCTTCGGTACGCTGCTCGCAATCCAGTTGGAGGCGGAGAGGCGAGGCTGGGCGACTCGATGGTCCTCGGTAGATGCGCTCCGCAGCCAGGTCAGGGATAGCGCCGCCGTCCTCCAGTCGCTGATGCGTGAGGAGCGAGGAGGGGCTGTGTGGGCATACCGGTGTCTCGTGTTGTTCTCAGCCGCGGATGGCAAGGAAGCTGGCGGAATCGCCACGATCGATCTTGATCCGGCCACGTTCGAGTCGTTGGAGCGGCTTGATCGAGACCCGGATGCTCGAAAGGCTTTTGCGCGGATGTTCTCCCTTGCGAGCGGCGGTATTTCGATGGTCTCGAAGAAATAGCGAGATCTATCAATGGTCAACTATTGGCGGAGCGGTTGCAGGTCGAGTCGGCGAATTCCTCGTCTCCCTAAATGGGAAACTGATCTCTGACGCGAAGCTTGGCCGCCCAGCTGAGGGAATTCCCCGTCGATAACGGCCAGCGATAACCCCAGAGGTTCCACCGGAATGATGTTCCGGTGGGGCCTTTGGGGTGTCTGACGGCAGTAGTTGACGGCAACGCCAGCGGACGGGGGTTGCGCAGAGGGGTGGTTCGTTGCCGTCGTCGGGCTTGCCGGTGATCTCGGCGGGGTTACGGAGGGCGTGGCCGAGGAGGTCGATGGCGTCGCGTTGGGGGCGGAGCCGGACGTGGGCGTACACGGTGGCGGTGACGCCGATGTGGGCGTGCCCCAACAGCTCCTTGATTACGACGAGTTCCACTCCCTGCTCCAGGAGGAGGGTCGCCGCCGAGTGCCGGAGATCATGGAAACGAATGCGGCGCAGCCTGACGCGGCGGAGCAGGGTGTTGAAGTGCCGGGTGAGGGTGGCACCCTCGATCGGGGAGCCGTTGGGTCGGGTGAAGACGTAGCCGCTCGCCTTCCAGCCCGTCCCCGCCGCTTCGCGTTCCTGACGCTGCCGTTCGCGGTGCTGTTCGAGGGAGTGCAGACACTCGGTGGGCAGTGCGATCCGCCGCTCCGAGCTCTGGGTCTTCGTCGGGAGGGCGGTCAGGCCGCTGGAGTTGGTGCGTTGGAGGGTGCGTCGGATGCTGGCGGTTCCGCCGGCCAGGTCGAGGTCTTCCCAGCGCAGGCCGAGAAGTTCGCCCTTGCGGAGCCCGGTGTGGAGAGCGAGTTCGAACAGGGCGTGCAGCCGGTGTCCGCGCGCGGCGGCAAGGAACTGGCGGGCTTCTTCAGCGGTGAGGGGTTCGAAGCGGCGGGGCCGAGGCGTGCCGGTGCGGACGTTCCGGGCAACGTTGCGCGGTATCTCCTCCTCGCGTACCGCGTGCTCCAGGGCCGACTTGAGCACGGAGTGCACATAGGCCAGAGTCAGCGGCGAGAGCCGCTTGGAGCAGCACTTTCCGACAGCGCAGCAGCGGGGCTGATCGCGGGCAGTATCGAGGCCGCGGGTGCAGCACTGGCAGGTGGTACGGAGCTGGTTGAGCCAGGTGCGGACGTCCTTGGCCGTGAGCTTTGCGAGCTTCTTCTTGCCCAGTCCAGGGATGAGGTAGAGCCGGGTGACGGCGGTGTAGCGGGTGTGGGTGTTCTCGCGGAGCTGGTGGACGGCGACGTTCTCCAGCCAGTACGTCAGGTACGCGGCCAGGCTGCCCTGCGCAGAGGGGGCGGGGAGGCCGCGGTTGCTGGCGGCGATCTTCTCGGTGGCTTGGTCAGGGCTTCCTTGCGGGTGGTGCCGTAGACGCGGACGCGTTTGCGGGTGTTGCTGGGGGCGAGGACATATCCGGCGGCTTCCCAGCGGCTGTCCTTGCGTTGGTAGATGGTTCCGTCGCCGTTGGCGCGTACGCGGCGGGAGGCGGGGGTGTCTCGGGGTGTGGTCATCAGGCGGCGTCCTGTTCGAGGCGGGTGCGGATGAGGTTGGTGAGGGCGTGGGTGGGGATGCGGCGGGCGCGGCCGAGGGTGATGGAGGCGAGTTGCCGGGTGCGGATGAGGTCGTAGACGGCGGTGCGGCCGAGTTGGAGGCGGGCCATGACCTGGGGCACCGTCAGCAGATCCAGCACCGGTGCCGCCTCCGCGTGGAGGACGGCGAGCGGGGGCGCGGCCATCAACAGCCCCCTTCGACCGCGAACTGCCGTTCCAGTTCCTTGCTGTGCCACACGTGGGCGGCGAGGAGTGCGGCGCCGGGGCTGTAGACCGAACCGAGGTAGGCCCAGTGGCCGATGACGAGCGTCGTCGTTGGGTCGGGTTCGGGTAGGCCGGCGTGGGCGCGGGCCTGTTCGGTGCGCCAGGTGCGGCGGGCGGCGCGCAGGGCGCGGAGGGTGGTGGAGTAGCGGCGGGATTTGGTGGAGAAGTGGCCGCGGAAGCCGAGCATGTGGGCCCACTTCCAGAGTTTGAGGTCGGCGAACTCCGGGCGTTTGCCGAGCTCCCAGCAGGTGCGGATCATCTGCCGGACGTGGCGTGCGACGGCGAGGCGGGGCAGCGGGCGGGCCTGGCCGGTGCCGCCGCAGGCGGTGCACGGGAGGGGAGTTCCGTGAGGCAGGAGGGTGGCGCCGCGTCCCTGGCAGGGGCGGCAGAACAGGGCGCGGTCGAGGGTGCCGGAGGCGTCGGCGGACTTGGTGGCGTACTTGGCCACGTAGGCGGCGACGGCCTGGTCGGTGAGTTCGGTGTCGGTGCCGAAGGAGGCGATCTCGCGGACGTCGAGCTGTTCGCCCCAGGCGAGTTCGCGTTCCCCGACAGCGTCCGACTCGACCGTGACGCGGGCGCGGGGGACAGCGGTCCGGATGGCGTCCGTGAGCACAGTGGAGGTGGCGTACGGAGGCGGGGGCTGGGTGTTACCGTCCGGGCCGTCGAGCCGGATGACAGCGTGGAAGTGGACCAGGCCCCGCTTCTGGTACTCGGCGACCTTCGCGAAGGACAAACGCAGCACGGCCCGGGCGGCCTTCTGCGTCATGCCGAGCCGGGCGGCGATCTCCCGGCGCAGATAGATCGTGAAGCGCGCCCACAAGGCTCCGGCGTGGGCGTTGAACAGCACCGCGCCCGCGTAGTCGTACGTCGCCGGGTTCAGCGGCGTCCCGAGCAGCGGGTCCGTGGGTTCATGGAGCTTGCGGCAGCGGCAGGGCCGGATGTCGCCGCCGGGGATCGTGGGGCGGTTGTGGACGGGGCCGAAGGAGGG
>NZ_JARBAE010000091.1:0-8823 GCF_033795305.1 Streptomyces sp. AK02-01A | reverse complement strand
TTCTGGGTCCCCGAACTCGCCGAATGGATCGACGCCACCGACCTCCGCCCAGGCCAGTGGCTCCGCACCGGCGCCGGCACCCTCGTCCAGATCACAGCGATCGAACACTGGACGGCCCCCGACGAAACGGTCCACAACCTCACCGTCAGTGACCTCCACACGTACTATGTGCTGGCAGGGGCCACACCGGTCCTCGTTCACAACTGCAACGTGGCGCTGGGGCAGAAGGCGGAAGGCACCTATTCATGGGCGGACGGTGAGGGGTTCAAGCACTTTGGCGGCTATGCTCCTGACGCATGGCAGGGCCCAGTGGAGAACGCGATCCGGGACTCGTCGGTGACGCTTCACGTAAATCTCCGCGGCTTGGGAAACTTCACTGAATCGGCGAAGGCCGGGCTCCAGCCAGGAGCGTACGCCACTGATATGGAGATGGGTTGGATCGCCAGAGCTGTCGGTAATGGCGAACGGTCATGGTCCTCCATTAACTTCTATCGACCGAACGCGAAGGGGGCTCTTGAAAGAGTCGATGTCGCGGAACCAGATTGGGCGAGCTTCGGTAGGCTCCGGCCCTTCATATCGGATGCAGGGAAGTTCTGTGGCTGCTAGCAAAGCGAACCGAAGGGGGGTTCACGAGCATGGATTCGCTTGACCCTGTTCTCTACCCAGACCTCTTCGCTGCGGGCGGCCTCATCTCGGCGATGGAGCTAGCGTCGGCAAAGAAAGATCTCGACCTGGGACGGCTCTACAGTCACTACGTATCGGGACCTGGCCTGCTAGCCACGGCTGAGCTGGATTCGAGTCGCGGAAGGGCTTCTATTCAGCTCAGTAGCCAAAGCAGGACCTTCTACGTAGCAATCCAGGGGCAGGGATTCACGTGGGCTGAGGGTGCCACTGATGATCTAGGCGATCTGATTGAGGCATTGGCTGCATGGCGGGATGGCATTTCGGTGGATGACTTCGCGGAAAGGTTCCCATTCATGATGCCGGGGCGCCTCGCGAGAGCCCACGAGTGGGGAGACTCGGTACCCGCTCAGTGGAATTGGTTGCGGACTGCTGAGGAGTTCTCCGAGGAGCGCCCGCTTGTGGAAGCGGCCTACGCAGATGGTCGGTTCGGCTATTCCTTCCCAACTCTCAGCCATGGAACGCTACGGCTTAGATCGGTGCGCCGAGAGCAAGGGGCCCAGGAAGTGAGCATTACTCCACTTTCTGGAGGTTCCTACCGTGTGGAGAATCCTCGATTGCTCGACCCGACGGTCGTAGATTCTTTGAGGGAGGCTCTTACTGTGGCTTCTGAAGCTCTCGCGAGTAACGAATGACACGTTCACTTCAGTAAATGAGGAGCCCCGCCGACCTTGGTCGGCGGGGCTCCTGCGTTGGGTGACGGCAGTAGTTGACGGCAACGTCAGCGCACGAGGGCGGGGCAGGGCGGCGGTTCGTCGTCGTTGCTGTTGACCGTCTTGGCGATCTCCGGGGTGCCGAGGACGGTGCTGAGGGTTGTCGATGGCGTCGCGTTGGAGCCGAAGTCGGACGTGGGCGTAGACGGTGGCGGTGACGCCGATGTGGGCGTGGCCGAGGAGTTCCTTGAGCACGACGAGTTCGACGCCCTGTTCCAGGAGCAGGGTGGCGGTGGTGTGGCGGAGGTCGTGGAAGCGGATGCGGCGGAAGCCAGCCTTGCGGAGGAGCGTGATGAAGGTGCGGGTGAGGTTGGTTGGGTCGATCGGTCTGCCCTGCGCGGTGGTGAACACGTGCCCGTCGTGCTGCCATGTGGTGCCTGCGGCCTCACGCTCGCGCTGCTGCTGTTTGTGGTGGTGCTTCGGCGACTGGAGGCAGCGGGTGGGGAGGGCGATGCGGCGCTCGGAGGCATGCGTCTTGGTGGGCAGCGTGGTGAGTCCGCCGGTGCTGGTGCGCTGAAGGGTGCGGCGGATTGCGGCGGTGCCGGCGTCGAGGTCGAGGTCTTCCCAGCGCGGGCCGAGGAGTTCGCCCTTGCGGAGTCCGGTGTGGAGGGCGAGTTCGAACAGCGCGTGCAGTCGATGAATCCGGGTCGTGGTGAGGAGTCGGCGGGCTTCGTCGGTGGTGAGGGGTTCGAAGCGTCGGGGCCGAGGGGTGCCGGTGCGGACGTTGCGGGCGACGTTGCGCGGGATCTCCTCTTCGCGGACGGCGTGCTCCAGGGCGGACTTGAGGACGGAGTGGATGTAGGTGAGCGTCAGCGGGGAGAGCAGCTTGTGGCAGCACTGGCCGGCGGCGCAGCAGCGGGGCTCATGACGCTGGGCGTCGATGTCGCGCGTGCAGCACTGGCAGGTGGTGCGGAGCTGGTTGAGCCAGGCACGAACGTCCTCCTGGTCGAGGCGGGCGCGGGGTAGGTCGTAGACGGCGGAACGGCCGAGCTGGCGCGGCCACGCTGCCCTGTGCGGCCGAACACTGCGCCCAGACCGGCCACGACTTCTACCACCGCACCACCCGCGCCACCCTCCGCGCCGAACTCGGCGCATGGCAGTAGCAGGCCCACCCGCCACCCACTCCTGACGGCAGTAGCGACGGCAACACCCACGGATTTCCCCGCACAACCACGGACACCCGCGGAACGTAATACCCACGCTGACCCGCGAAGAAGCAGGTAGGGGGTACCGCGTAGCACACGTACTATGTGCTGGCGGGGGCCACACCGGTACTCGTCCATAACTGCAATGGGACAATCGACCCCAAGCTGGTGAGATTCTCGCAGGATACGGTTAGTCCGCGCTTCAGTACTGGCGAGACGATTGAGCAAACTGCGGCCGGTTTGCGTTCGGGCTACGTAAAGCCGGAGGATTTGCCGACCATGCGTCTCCACTACAAGAACGGGAACCTCCATTCGCTTGACAATCGGCGTCTGGTTGCCTTCCAAAAGGCTGGGATTCAGATGCCCTTCAGGATGGCTTCCCCTGAAGAAGTCGCAGCTGAATCCTGGAAGTTCACAACGAAAAACGAAGGGAGGTCGATTGTGATCAATCACTTCGACCCAGTGGAGTGGGCCCCATGAACTGGCCTGATGCGCAGCTGAACGAGATCAAGTCGAGGGATGATCTTGCCGCATACTTGCAGGATCTGGCAAAGGCTGTCAGTGACGGACATATTGCGTTGGAGAATCCTTCGACTGCGGATTTTGTAGATGCTTCTGCCCGTTGGACAAAGGCGATGGACGGGTTCTTTAAGAATGTCATTGAAGAACCAGTTCCCGATTCTCCGAGCTGGGCAATGATCGCAGCAATATTCCGCGCTGCCGTAACCTACGAGTAGGTCGCAAAGATAGGGGCCTTCGAGAATTTTTTCTCGAAACGGCTGGCGGAATCTTCCCCACTGACCCCAGAGGCCCCACCGGATTTGCTTCCAGTGGGGCCTCCGGGGTGTCTGACGGCAGTAGTCGACGGCAACGTCAGCGGACGTGGACCGCGCAGAGTGGTGATTCGTCGCCGTCGTCGGGCTTGCTGGTGATCTCGGCGGGGTTGCGGAGTGCGTGGCCGAGGAGGTCGCTGGAGGCGGAGCCGGACGTGGGCGTAGACGGTGGCGGTGACGCCGATGTGGGCGTGTCCGAGGAGTTCCTTGATTACGACGAGTTCCACCCCCTGCTCCAGGAGGAGCGTCGCCGCCGAGTGTCGGAGGTCGTGGAACCGGATGCGGCGGAGCCTGGTCCTTCGGAGCAGGGTGTTGAAATGCCGGGTGAGGGTTGCCCCTTCGATCGGGGCGCCGTTGGGGCGGGTGAACACGTAGCCGTTGTCTTTCCAGCCCGTGCCTGCTGCCTCGCGTTCCTTGAGTTGTCGGTCGCGGTGCTGTTCGAGGGAGCGTAGGCAGGGTGCCGGCAGGGCGATGCGCCGTTCGGAACTCTTCGTCTTGGTCTTGGTCGGCAGGGCGGTCAGGCCGCTGGAGTTGGTGCGCTGGAGCGTGCGTCCCAGAAGAGGTGGAGATTCCGGTCTTCGACTGCCCTTGACGGCAACGCAGCCGGACGCCGACGGCCCAGCGAGTTGTCTCGCGGAGCCGTGGGTGCTCAGACTGGGTGCCCTTGATCATGACGAGTTCGACGCCCTGCTTCAGGAGTGTGGTGGGGCGAGGGCCGGAGGCGAGGAGGGCCGGGGGACAACCGCAGACCGAGCCGCCGGAGCGGAATACCCGGCCGTATGGCGACACGTTGATCCTCTGGTCGGCGGGGCTGTTAAGAGTTTCTTTACTGGATCAAGGGCGGCCCGCTGACGCGGGCCGCCGCGCGCCGGCGGTCGGCAACCGCCGCCCGCTCCTGTCTACCGCCCCGCTGGCAACGGCCACCGGCCACTCGGCGCGCACATCCGGGATTAGGGACCGGGTTGCCAGACGGAGAACTCCGTCGCTCCGCGGTCGCAGTGTCGCGCCATGGATCGTCCGGAGAGTGCCCCGCCGTTGCGTGCCATGCACCAGCTCCTGTCCGGCGAGGCGCTGAGTCTGTCTTCCCCGGTTGGGGCCGTGCCTGGCTGATGCCGTGACGGAGAAGATAACTGGGCTGAGCCCGGTGCGGGGTTGAGCGAGACACGCATGGCGGACGGTCGGCTGACTCTCCGTCGTGGCTGGCTTTCTGTGGCCGAGGCCAGAACGGCGGCCCCAACAGCGACTGCTGCCTGCTGGCGCGGGCGTCACCGAGTCCGTGCGGGTACTACCTACGGGGATAGCCCGCGGTTGAGGCGCCTTTGCGGCGTACCGTGGTAGGTGAGGTGGTGAGTTGATGATTACGGAGCTGGCCGACAACGTTCGCAGGTACCGGCGTCGTGCGGGGCTGAGCCAGGAGGAACTCGCCCATGCCGCAGGAGTGTCACCGGGCACGGTACGCAAAGTTGAGCAGGGTGGGACCGTCCGCATGGAGACCCTGCATACTCTGGCTCGCGCACTGGGAGTGACCACTGGTGCGCTCGTTGCCTCTGACGCTCCCGAGCCCGTCGGCCGGAGCGAGGAGCCGAACCGGGTAAACCTGATGCAGCTCCGCTCCGTGCTGACCCCCGCCGTCGGGCTTGTTGACCAGGGCTCTGAAGTCCTGGGCGAGGAACCGAACCTGCGTGCCTTTGGCCGGACGCTGCGGGATGCACGGGTGTTGTACTTCTCCGACAGTTACCAGAGCGTCGCGGCTCAACTGCCGGGCCTGCTCCGCGATGCCGCGACCGCTGTCGCCTACTACGACAGTGGTGACGAGCACCGGCAGGCTCTGCTGGCCCGCGCCGAGGCGATGCGTCTGGCCGGGACCTACCTCACTCAGGTCAGGCAGTACGACATTGCCTACGCCGCTCTGCGCGGCGCCATCATGGATGCCCGTCGGGCCGGAGACATGCTTGCGGCGGGTTCAGGTGTCGGCTGCATGTGCTGGCTGCTGGTGAGGCAGGGCCGCTTGGGCGAGGCGGAACAGGTCGCTGCCCGGAGCATGGACGCGGTGGAGCCGAAGATCACCGGGGCCGAGCCGGACCACTACGCGGTGTGGGGCGGCCTGGCGATGGAGGCCGCCGCCGCAGCCGCGAGGAACAACCGTCCCGACGAGGCGAAGGCGTACCGTCAGGCCGCCCGGGTCGCGGCAACCGCTGTCGGGACAGCGCATCGCAATGTTTCCCGGCACTGGTCCGTCTTCGGGCCGGTCACCGTCGCGGTCAAGGCACTCGAAGACTCCCTGGTCATCGGCGACGCCCGCGCGGTGGTGCGCAAGGCAGGCGAGCAGGAGGAGTTGTCGCCCAAGGCGTGGAAGCGCCTGGGCAGGCCCAGCACCAACGACGGGAACCGCTTCACCCTCGATGTGGCGCGCGCCCACACCCGGACCGGCGACCTGTCCGCCGCCATGGACGAGTTGACCCGCGCCAGGGAAGCCGCCCCACAGTGGCTGCGGCACCAGAGTGGGGCTGCCGAGACCATGCAGGAGATCCTCGGCAAGCGCAAGCGCACCCTCACGACAGAGATGCGCGAAATGGCCGACTACCTGGGCGTAGTCGAGTAGCTGCCACGCAGCGTGGCAGTTTGTGAACCAAGAGTCGCGAACTGCCACGACTCCTGGCTGGGGTGACGATCAGTCAGTGCCTACGGTCGGTATGTCCACCATCAGTGACCCAGGCCGGGGGTGCCCAGTGAGCCAGCCCAGGAGTGAAGCCGACCGCAAGCGTCGCAGGGAGTTGTACAACGCCGCATTGGCCGACGGAGGTCCACGATTACTTCCGTGGACGAGCCCGGAGGGGAAGCCCTGCTACCTGAGCACCGATGGCAGGGGCTACCTCTCCACCCTCGCCGACAGCATGGAGACGGTCCAGCTCGGCATGGGCCACGAACTGCTGGAGTACGCCCGCGAATCATCGCGCCCGGCGTGAAAGGTCAGTCGGCAACCGAATACCGATGGCTCGCTTGCCGGCTGACCGAAGCACTGGCCGACGCACTCAGGGTCGCGGACTCGCGCGGACAGCGCATCCCGGACTTGGAAGAGACGGCCGAGGATGCCTGACTCCCCGAACGCCGGCGCACCAGTACGCGGTGCCTCTCGGGGCGCTACCGCTTCCGCGAGTACCGCGTGACCACCGTCCCCGACCCTCTGGCGCTGCCGACCATGGAGGCGGTCTGCGTCACTGGCGAAGAGCGCAGCTGCGGTGCCACGTCAGGCACGCTGCACACCTCGGACGAGCTGACCCGTTGGATCGCCGGACACTGCGCCCAGACCGGCCACGACTTCTACCACCGCACCACCCGCGCCACCCTCCGCGCCGAACTCGGCGCATGGCAGTAGCAGGCCCACCCGCCACCCACTCCTGACGGCAGTAGCGATGGCAACACCCACGGATTTCCCCGCACAACCACGGACACCCGCGGAACGTAATACCCACGCTGACCCGCGAAGAAGCAGGTGGGGGTACCGCGTAGCACACGTACTATGTGCTGGCGGGGGCTACGCCGGTCCTGGTGCATAACTGTGGAGAGACAGTTCTCTACCGCTCTCCGGCGGAAGGGAAGAGGGCAAGTGAGGCGGGCGGACTGAATGCAGATAACCATTCAGGCCCCCACCCTACGGCGTACCTTTCCAACAAGCCGGAAGGTGCCGCACAGTATGCCGGAAATGGTCACGACATGGGATTCCATCGGTTCGTAATGAAGCCTGGATTCCGAGAAGCTTTCGGGAAGCTTGAATTCGACCTGCCGAACAAGAATGGCGTGATCGGCCTTACTGAGTGGAGAATCCCAGCCGGTAGGATCGGAGAATTCAACTCGTTCATCGATCACAGTAAGACACAGTGGTGGGACGCCGCCTTGGGGCACTTCCATCCACCATCTGGGTGATTAAGCGAGAGTAGTGGGGTGGGCGCTGCCGTGGAAACTTTCGGCGGCGCCCGCCCGTGTCAGGGGATTCTTGTATCAAGGGGCGTTATGGCTGAGCATGACACGCTTGACCGGTTCGATCGCTACTGCGAGCTACTCGACTCGCTTACCGGTGCAACGCCTGTCATCAGCGACGTTGAGCCGCGGGTGGCAGGGGACGGGCCGGTCCGGTCCGTCTCGTACATCGGAGTGCCGGGACCTGGATATGTGACAGGATTCACCTATGGCCTTTCCCTCCCCAGTCACCCCGATTGGGGGACAAGAGGGCGCGAACTGTCTATTACTGTCCACTCTGACGATGTCGAGTGGTCTCGGGTTCCCGCAAGGGTGGTTGCCGCATTGCGAGGCATCTGTCCTTTCAATTCAGGTCAAGTGCTTGGGTATATGGAGACCTACGTGGGAAGTTCCGCAATGAATAGCATCGTCTTGGCCCGTCCTGCAGTTGATTGCGGCTCGGGATTGCTAGATCTAAGCCTCGGTGACGTTGACACGAAGAGGCGTGATCTAGTCGAAATTATCGGAGCCTATCCCATCTACTCCTCGGAACGGGATTTCGTTTACTCGCGTGGATTTGACGCATTCTGGAGCCTGGGATGGGATCGCTTCGACCCTGCGCGAACACCCGTAGCGTAAATCATCCCGGGTAATGTCTCAGAGGCCCCGCTGAAACTTCCAGTGGGGCCTCTGAGGTGTTTGACGGCAGTAGTTGACGGCAACGTCAGCGGATGGGTGTTGCGCAGGGTAGAGGTTCGTCAGGGTGGTCAGGTTGGCCGGTGGTCTCGTCGGAGCGCCGGAGGGTGCGGCCGAGGAGGTCGATGGCGTCGCGCTGGAGGCGGAGTCTGACGTGGGCGTAGACGGTGGCGGTGACGCCGATGTGGGCGTGGCCGAGGAGTTCTTTGATCACGACGAGTTCGACGCCCTGTTCCAGAAGGAGGGTGGCCGTCGAGTGGCGGAGGTCGTGGAAGCGGATGCGGCGCGGAGGCCGGCCTTGCGGAGGAGCGTGTTGAAGGTGCGGGTGAGGTTGGTTGGGTCGATCGGTCCACCCTGCGTAGTGGTAAACACGTGCTCGCCCCGCTGCCACGCGGTGCCCGCGGCCTCACGCTCGGTCTTCTGCTGTTCGTGGTGGAGCTTCAGGGACTGGAGGCAGCGGGTGGGGAGGGCGATGCGGCGCTCGGAGGCGCGCGTCTTGGTGGGCAGTGTGGTGAGCCCGCCTGCGGTGGTGCGTTGCAGGGTGCGGCGGATGGCGGCGGTGCCCGTGTCCAGGTCGAGGTTTTCCCAGCGCAGGCCGAGGAGTTCGGCCTTGCGGAGTCCGGTGTGGAGGGCGAGTTCGAACAGCGGCTGCAACCGGTGGCCGTCGGCGGCGGCCAGGAACTTGCGGGCTTCGTCGGCGGTGAGGGGTTCGAAGCGTCGGGGGCGTGGGGTGCCGGTGCGGACGTTGCGGGCGACGTTGCGCGGGATCTCTTCCTCCCGGACGGCGTGCTCCAAGGC
>NZ_JARBAE010000090.1:0-9236 GCF_033795305.1 Streptomyces sp. AK02-01A | reverse complement strand
AGGAACCACACCCCACGACTCCCACAACCGGAACAACGCCACCTCCACCGCAAACAACCCCGGCTGCGTAAACCCCGTCTCATGCACCACCCCACCACCGATGGCCTCACTCAACGGAAGCTCCAGCAAACCGTCGAACGCCGCACCCACCGCATCGAACGCCTCAGCGAACACCGGGAAAGACGCATACAACCCACGCCCCATCCCCACCCGCTGACTCCCCTGACCAGCGAACAAGAACGCAGTCCCACCCACAGAGCGCTGAACACCCGAGACAACGTTCGCCGCGTCCTCGCCACGGGACAGAGCCTCCACACCGGCCAGCAGATCCGCGCGATCCTCTCCCACAATCACCGCACGATGACTGAAACGGGCACGAGAAACCGCCAACGACAACCCCACATCCGCAGGACGAAGCTCCACATCGGCGGACAACCTCTCCACCAACCGCGCCGCCTGCCCACGCAATGCCGCGGCACTCCGCGCGGACACCACCCAAGGCACCACACCACCGGCAACCGGCTCTGTGTCGGTGGCCGGCTCGGCATCGCCGACCAGCTCGGGAGCCTCCTCCAGGACGACATGGGCGTTGGTGCCGCCCATACCGAAGGAGCTCACGCCGGCGATCAGCGGGCGGTCAGGCCGTGGCCACCCGCTGAGGCCGGTCTGCACCCGAAGGTTCAGTGCGTCGAGCGGAATGTCAGGGTTGGGGGTCTCGAAATTGAGGCTGGGCGGGAGTTCTCGATGCTTGATGCTGAGAATGGCCTTGAGGAGGCCGGCGATGCCGGCGGCGCCTTCCAGATGGCCGATATTGGTCTTGGCGGAGCCGACGGCGAGGGGGTGGCCGTCCTGGTGTGCCGAGCCAATGGCGGCGCCGAGGGCGGCGGCCTCGATCGGGTCTCCCAACGGGGTCCCGGTGCCGTGCAGTTCAACGTACTGGACCTCTTCGGCGGTCACACCCGACCGCTGGAGGGCCTGTCGGATCACGGCTTCCTGCGTCGCGCGGCCGGGCACGGTGAGACCGTCCGTCGCGCCGTCGTTGTTCATGGCGCTGCCGCGGATGACGCAGTGGATGCGGTCGCCGTCGGCGATGGCTTGTCGCAGGGGCTTGAGGACCACGAGGCCGGCGCCTTCGCCGCGGGCGTAGCCGTTGGCCCGCGCGTCGAAGGTGTGGCAGCGGCCGTCCGGAGAGAGTCCACCGAACTTGGCCGCGCCGACGGTGCTTTCGGGGACAATATTGAGGTTCACACCGCCCGCGAGGGCCAGTGCGGACTCGCCGCGGCGCAGGCTCTCGCACGCCAGGTGGACCGACACCAGCGAGGACGACTGTGCGGCGTCGACGGCCAGGCTCGGACCGTGGAGTCCCAGGGTGTAGGAGACCCGGTTGGCGATGATGCTGCGATGCAGGCCGGTGACGGTGTGCCGGCCGATGGACTGGGGGCCGTGCCGGTAGAGCAGAGTGGCGTAGTCGTCCCAGATGGCGCCGATGAATACGCCGGTCCCGCTGTCACGCAGCGTGGCGGGGACGATCCGGCTGTCTTCCAGGGCCTCCCAGCTCAGCTCAAGGATGAGACGCTGCTGCGGATCCATGGCGGCGGCTTCGCGCGGTGAGATTCCGAAGAAGGCCGGGTCGAAACGGTCGACGCTGTCGAGATATCCGCCACGACGGGCGTTGGTCCTTCCCGGTGCGTTCCGGTCGGCGTCGTAGAACTCGTCGACGTTCCAGCGGTCGGCCGGGGGCTCGGTGAGGGATTCCGTCCCCTGACGGAGATTCCGCCAGAACGTCGCGGGGTCGGGCGCCCCTGGCAGACGGCACGCGATGCCGATCACGGCGACCGCGAATCCGTCGGAAGCGGGGGTACCGGGGGCAGGGGTATCGAATTCGCTCACCATCGCGCGTGACGTCCTCTTTCCGGGAAGGAATCCGCCGTAGCGCCCGCGGAGAACTCCGCGGGCCCGGGACGTCGACCAGCATCTCCGGAGCGGCTAACGGACCCCTTGCCACGTTCTAAAGCGACGGTCGCGTGGCGTCGGGCCGCGTGCGTACGGGCATGCGTCGGGGCGGGAGCCGGCCTGGTCTCCCGCCCCTCGCCCGCCCGGTCAGGCCGCGGCGGTGCGCAGCTCCAGTTCGTCATCGGCCACGAGAATGGCCTGGTAGAGGTCGCGCAGAGCACGGGCGGGTTCCACACCCAGTTCGCGGTCGAGGATGTCGCGCGCATGATGGAAGACCATGAGAGCGTCGCCCTGCCGCTCGGCCCGGTACAGCGCCAGCATCAACTGACGGTGGAAGGCCTCGCGCAGGGGGTACTCGGCCACCAGGCTGTACAGCGAGGCGATGAGTTCGCGGTGCCGGCCGAGCGTCAGGTCGACATCGTTCTTCATCTCGATGCACTCAAGGCGGTCCTCGTCTGCCCAGGCGACGAAATCGTCGACAATCGGGCCGCCGCGGAGATTGCCGAGTACCGGCCCGCGGAACATTCCCAGTGCGGTGCCGAACGACTCGGACGCCATCTCATGCTGGTTGCGGCGCATCGCGCCCCGGCCCAGCGTGACAAACCGCTGGAATGCCACGACGTCCATTTCATCGCCCGGTTCGAGCAGCATCACATAGCCCGGCGAGCGAGTGACGACGGGATTCGCCCCACCGGTTACCTCGCGCAGGAATTTACGGAGCTGAGATATGTGGACATGCAGTGCGGCCATGGCCCGGCGCGGTGGCGCATCGCCCCATATCTCATTGCTCAGCTGATCGATCGAGACGATCTGATCGGCGCGAATCAGCAAGCTGGCCAGCAGTAATTCTATCTTCCGCGCACTGATGAATGACGTCCGGGTGCAGTCGGCGACGCGCAGACTGCCCAAAAGCTCGTACTTCATCGATTCCCCTCGTTGGCCCATCGGGCCTGCGCCGCCCGAGGCCGGCGCAGACGGTGCGAGCCCGACGTCGCGTCTCCCGACTCCCGACGCGGGCTGTGGGGCAGCACTTCGTTGGGCTGCGTCCTGTGTGCTCGCACACGTCAGGATGTCAACGCGGCCGGTTCGTCACATCGGTGAATGTACGTAAGTATTCGCTGAATCCCAGGGGCTCTTTTCGGCCACCCGGCTCAAGGGCGCCGGGCGCGAAATGATCAACCAGAGCGGGCTTGACGCCGCCCCACTATTCCCGTACCGGAACACCACGTAACGTGAGATGCGCCTCACAACCCCAAACCGCACGCCCGGTACTATGGGCCAGAACATCAATTCGGGGCGGGTGATTGAGCCAGGGGCGCGATTCGGCCAAAACTGCCGCCCCCTCTTGCGGAACGCTGTACCAGTCAATTCCTCAGCTCCTCGACCACAAGTTCTTCGCTATACCACTCCTTCGATTCGCAGACCATCGAACGAAGGGGCAAGTCCTTTTTCAGACACTGTGCATGAAGGGGGAACGTACGGTGATCCGTGACAGTGATTCCGGCGGGAACAGCCGACCCGCCGTCCGGTCCGGGGAAGCCCAGCGCCTATGGAGCGCTCTGGATGAGCTGGGCCGCGGCCGGGGGCGCATCATCGAGGTGGTCGGCGAGCCCGGTATGGGCAAGACGCATCTGCTGTCATGTCTCGCCGATGAGGCCGCCCGCAGCTCTTTCACCGTCGCCTCCAGCAGATGCACCGAGTTCGAGCGCAACCTTCCCTGTCAGGTATTCGTCCAACTCCTGGGCACTATCCCGGGCTTGAGCAGCGTGCGCGGCGAAACGCGACGCGAGGCCACCCGTTTCCGGGTGTACGACGCGGTGCGCACGATGCTGCGCGACCGCGCCCAACAGGGGCTCGTCCTCATCCTCGACGACTTCCACTGGGCCGACACCACATCTCAGGAGACCGTCGAATATCTACTGAGGATCCCCGTCGACGCCCCTCTTCTCCTGGTCGTCTCCCAGCGCACCCGACAGGCATCGACGCGGTTGCGCAGTGCACTGGCCCACGCGATCGACTTCGGAAACGCCGAGCGCATCGAACTGGCTCCGCTCACCGTCGCGCAATCGGCGGAGTTGCTGGGCCAGCCGGTGTCCAGCAGCACCTTGCGCAGCCTGCATGCGGCCTCCGGAGGCAATCCCGCCCGGCTGGAACTCGCCTTCGCCGATAAATGGCACGAATCGCAGCAGCCGCCCGCCGTGGACCAGCCGTTGCCGGAGCGATTCGCCGCGGTGCTGGCCGGCGAGATCGATGCCCTCGCCCCGAACTTCCTCGCCGTCGCCCGGGCCGCCGCGGTGATCGGCTCCCGCTTCACTCTCGACGCCATCGCCGAGGTCGCCGGGATCCGCCGGGACGAGGTCTGCCCCGCCGTCTCCGAGCTCATCCGGCGCGATCTGCTGCGCCCCATCTCCCGTACCGCGGCATTCACCTTCCGCTACCCGGAGCTGCGGCGGCAGATCCACACCACCTTCGACCCGTGTGCCCGCGCGGCGCTGCACCGCCGCGCGCTGGCCATGCTCGCGCGCCAGGGCGCCCCCGCCACCGAACAGGCGGTCCATATCGAGCAGTCGTTGTCCGCGCTGACCGAGCAGGACCTGCGCACACTGATCCTGGCCGCCCGCGAGGAGTTGCAGAGCTCGCCTCACCAGGCCGCGCGCTGGCTGCATGTGGCGTTGCGGGTGCCGGTCTCCCAGCTGCGGGACGAGAACGAGCAGCGGGATCTGCTCGGCCTGCTCACCCTGGTCCTCGGTACGGGCGGCAAGCTGGGCGACAAGAGCGATCTGGTGCTCGGCCTGCGTCGGCTCGCACCCGCCGACCCCGGCCCGGCCCGGTCCCGCGTGATCGCCTTCTGTTCGCTGCTGCAGGGCTATCTGGGGCACCGCGCCGCGGCGCAGGCCCTGCTCAACCAGGAGTTGGAGTCCTTCCCGGGCCCCGACGTGCCCGCCGCCGCGGTGCCGCTGCTGGTGCAGCGCGAGGTCACCAAGATCTTCAACGAGCAGATGCCCGAGCTGGAGCAGGTCCAGCTCATCCTGCGTGCCGCGCGCAAGCACGGCGACCGGATCAACGAGGCGGGCGCGCTGGCGCTCCGCGCACTCACCCAGGCCCTCACCGCCGACCCCGAGGACGCCCGGATCAGCGCCGAGGAGTGCGCCTCCGTGGTCGACGCCCTCACCGACGAAGTGCTGTGCGACCACCCGGAGTATGTGGCCATGCTCGGCTGGGCGGAGGGGTTCCTCGGCTTCCGCACCGAGGCCGCCGGCCACTTCAAACGCGGCGCCTCGATCCTCCCGCGCTGCGGCCGCACCTTCCTCAAGCCCATCTTCCTGAACGGCATCGCCTTCTGCTATGTGCAGAGCAACCGCGTCTCCGAGGCGCGCGCCATGGCGGCCAAGGCCAAGCAGGCGGCGCTGGAGGAAGGCGGGGCCGACCTCCCCATCCTGGCACTGGCCCTGGAGTCGTGGATGCTGCTGCTCACCGAGATCCGCGGCGAACGCCGGGCCCTGCTCACCGCCGAGCAGGCGGTGAACACCGTCGATGCGGGCAACCGCCCGTTGAGCGTGCTGACCACCATCTCGCTGGCCATCGCGGCACGGGTGGAGGGCGACCACCGGCGCGCCACGGCGCTGCTGCTCACGGTCGGCGGCGGCCCGGACCTGCGGGACATCCCGCCCGTGATGCGCCCCGCGCTCTACGAGATGCTCACCGCCACCGCCGGCGACAACTCCTCGCCGTCACCGGCGGAATGGGCCTGGCTCGCCGCGTCCTCGGCCCGTGATGTCACCCTGCCCATGCCTCGGGCGTTCGCGCTGATGGCCCGAGCCCATGTGCTGCACGAGAGCCCGGCCGTGGCGGCCGACCTCTATCAGGAGGCGTCCTGCCTGTTCTCCTCGATAGGAGCCAACTGGGCCCAGGCCTGGGCGATGACGTACGCCGCCTCCCGCATCGCGGCCGACGGACGGACACCGGAAGCCATGACGGTCCTCGGTTACGCCGAGGAGCTGGCCCTGCGCGCCGGGGCGTCACGACTGTTCGAGAACGCCCGTCAACTGCGCAGGGAGCTGGCGGCATTCGACGAGGAGGACGAGAAGGAGGAGTCCGAGGGCGTGCTGTCGATGCTCACCGTGCGCGAGCGGGAGGTCGCCGGCATAGTCGGTACGGGGAAGAAGACCCGGGAGATAGCTCAGGAGCTGAGCGTCAGTCCGCGTACGGTCGACGCGCATCTGACACGTATCTACCGCAAGCTCAACATCAGTTCACGGGCAGCGCTGGCACGGCTGATGGCGCAGGCGAGCTGAGCGACCCGCGGCGGGCCGCCGGCAGACGGGCGCGCCGGGCCGGCTCGGGCCCGGCACACCGCGTCCGCCGTGGCTACACCACCGAGGGCTCTCCGAACCACGTGGTCAGCGCCGCGTGCAGTCCGCCGTCGGCGGCGCCGGCCGCATCGGCCGGGCCCGCCCAGGCGACGTATCCGTCCGGGCGGATCAACAGCACGGACTCCGCGACCCGGCCGGCCGGGTCAGCGCTGACCACATCGACCCGGTCCGCCCAGCCTCGCCATTCGCCGGGCCGCGCCGCTCCCTGGGACAGATCGAGCACCACGCCCCGGCCGGCGTGCAACGTACGGGCCACGCTGATCCGCTCTCCGTCGGCCGTCGTCAGATTCAGATCAGGCACCCGACGGCCCAGCAGAGAGGACACCGGGTTGGCCGGGTCCTCGCCCCCGGTCGTCCTCTGCCCCGCGTACTCCATGGGATAGACGGTGTTGATGCCGGTCACCATGTCGTTGAGATGCCGGGTGACGCTGGTGAACCCGACCAGTCCGCCGAAGAGTTCCCGCAGCGGCGCGACCCGGTCCAGCGGATACATCAGGGCGACCTGGGCCTCGGCGTTCAGGCAGGCCCGGCGGCCCACCGGGTGCCGCTCGTCGTGGTAGGTGTCGAGCAGCCCGGCCGGCGCCCCTCCGCGGAGATGGGCGGCCAGTTTCCAACCAAGGTTGAGCGCGTCCTGAATACCGGTGTTGAGTCCCTGCGCACCCGAGGGGAAGTGCGCGTGGGCAGCGTCTCCCGCCAGCAGCACCCGGCCCAGCCGGTACCGCTCGGCCTGCTTCGTGGCGTTGTCGAAGCGGTGCAGCCGGCCTCGCACCTCACCGAGCTTGACCTCCTTGCCGGTGATCTTGCGGATGGACGCCCGCAGTTCCTCCAGCGTCGCGGGCTCCTCTTCGGGCACACTCGGCCGGTCGAACTCGGTCGTCATGATCCGCACCAGGCCGGGACCGATCGGTATGGCGCCGAACAGACCGGTGGGGTGCAGGCCCGCGTCGAACTGCTCGCCGTCGGGCACCTCCACATCGCCCCACAGGCCGTAATACGTCTTGCCGTCTCCGCGGAAGTCGAACCCCGCGAGCCGGGCCACCGCACTGTTCCCGCCGTCGCAGCCCACCAGAAAGTCGGCCCGGACGGTCTCCTCGCCCGCGGCGGACCGTACGGTCACCGTCACACCGGAGTCGTCCTGCTCGACACCGACGACCTCCTGGCCACGGCGGATGTCGACGCCGAGTCCGGCGGCGTGCTCCGCGAGCACCTGCTCGGTCCGCGCCTGCGGCACCACGACGATGTACTCGCGCTCGTCCAGCTTCGCCACATCCAGCCAATGGAAGGCGAAGTGGGTGCGCGGCCACGGCATCGGGTCACCCGCACGGATCGTGTCGCCAGGACCGCGCAGATCCAGCGCCTCCAGCGCCCGCGCGTGCAGCCCCAGGGCCCGCGACTGGCCGTCACGCTCGGCGGCCCGCTCGACGACGATCGTCTCGATCCCCGCCAGCCCCAGCTCCCCGGCCAGCATCAGGCCGGCCGGGCCGGCCCCCGCGACAACTACGGTGCCACTCATGACGAACTCCTCTGATCTGTAAGGGTGTTCAGCTCGGAATGGATGAAGGCCACCAGCGCGCGGGGCGTGGGGTGGTCGAAGAGCACGACGGGCGGCAGATCCAGGCCCGTTGCCTCACACAGCAGATTGCGCACCTCCAGAGCAGTGAAGGAGGTGAATCCGATGTCGAGGAAGAGGTCGTCGGCCTCGATCGTCTCCGTCGCGCCGTGTCCGAGGACGGCCCCCGCATGGACACGTACGAGGTCGAGCAGGATCAGCTCCGCCTCGTCCTCCGGGGCCGCCCTCAGCCGGCGCCGCAGCTCTTCGGCGCCGTACGCCGCCTCGGCCGGGGCATCCGCCGCCGGCTCGGCTGCCACCGCAGCGGCGGCCGCCGCCGCCGCTCCGGCCCTGCGGTGCCAGGACGCCAGCACGGGCAGCAGCGCGGCCAGCGACTCCCGCTGCTCCGTACCGGTGTCCAGCGTCCTGAGCAGCTCGTCGACATCCTCGTTGGCGACCGCCTCCCAGAAGCGTGCCTCATGCGGAGGCGCCGGATCCGACGACGGCTCGACGGGCGCGTCGAGCCAGAGCCGCTGTCGCTGGAAGGCGTACGTGGGCAGCGCGACGCGGCGTGCGCCGCCGCCCTCCAGCAGGGCGTCCCACTGGACAGCAAGCCCGTGGACGAATGCTGTGGCCAGTGCGGCAGCGGCACCGTGGGGTTCCGGACGATCGTTACGGAGGGACGGGATGAAGACCTTGTCGTCGCCTTCGACACCCGCCTGGGCCAGCGCCGTCAAAGTGGCATCCGGACCCAGCTCAATAAACGTCCCCACACCCTCACCATCGAGAGTCCGGACGGCCTGGTGGAAAAGGACAGCGTCACGGGCATGCGCGGCCCAGTAGTCCACCGAGGACAACTCCTCGGCCGACGCCAGCTCACCCGTCAGCGTCGAAACAATCGGAATCGTCGGCGCGGAAAACTCCAACTCGCCCGCTATGGAGCGGAATTCATCGAGCATGCCGTCCATCAAAGGCGAATGGAACGCATGACTGACCGTCAGACGACGCGTCTTACAACCCGCCTCCGCCAACCGGCCCGCCACCTCCAGCACCGCACCCTCTACACCCGAAATCACCGTCGACGACGGACTATTCACCGCCGCCACAACAACACCCGCCCGCCCCTCCAGGAACGGCGCCACCACCGACTCACCCGCCCGCACCGCCACCATCGCACCACCAACCGGCAACGCCTGCATCAAACGACCACGCGCCGCCACCAAACGCGCCGCATCCCCCAACGACAACACCCCCGCCACATAAGCCGCAGCCAACTCACCCACCGAATGACCCACAAGAAAATCAGGAACCACACCCCACGACTCCCACAACCGGAACAACGCCACCTCCACCGCAAACAA